>JBGUEF010000083.1:0-10638 GCA_041821485.1 Deltaproteobacteria bacterium | reverse complement strand
TCTCCCGGCGCACGATCGCGCGCCTAGAAAATGCCGAGGTCGCGGATCCAGGTGTCGACCTCATGCGCCGCATTGCCAACGAGCTCGGCGTGAGCCTCTCGCTGATGACGGAGAGCAAACTTCGTGCGGTGACGCTGGCCTTGCCAGAAGATGTTTGCGACCGGCTCGCATCGTCCGAAGGCCCTGAGATCTTAGAAACGATGGTACGCGCCGCAAGGCATCCCCGCTGATCGCGGGTCGCTAAACCGCGATTCGCAGACACTCAGTCTTTCGGCTTCCGGGTCCTCGCCAAACTCGTTGTCGCGGCTTCAGTGATCGCCTGCCTCAGCCCGTCATCTTGAACCCGGCTCAACGCGCGCCCTAGCTCATCGGGCAACGAAGCCAAGCGAACAGGCTCAGGTGGCGGCAGGGCGTCTGGGAGGCGCTTGGGGATGTCGGGGAGGGGGCCCACTTGGAACCGGATCTTCTCGATGGGGGTCGCAGGGGCGTGTTCGCGGAGGCGGGTGAGGAGATCGTCGGTTAGGTAGTGGAGCTCGTTGGCCCATACCGAGGAGCTGACGTGCACGATCAGAACGCCACGCGAAAGTCTGACCGGGCGCGCGTGTTCCAGGATGCGCGGGGGGACCGAGCGGCTCCACCAGGCGAAGACCTTGGCGGCTTCGAGTTGGTCGGGCGCGGGATAGACGGCTTTCAGCAGCTTGCCGACCGACTCGAGCTGCCCCTTTTTGCGCCTAGCCATCGTCGAAGCTCGCCTTGTAGAGGGCGAGAAGATCGTCCTCGGTGCATCGGCGAGGGTTTTGCTCATGGCACGGGTCGGCGAAGGCAAGCGCCGCCAGACGGGGCAAGTCGCTCTCGTGGACACCCTGAGAGTGAAGATCGGAAGGCAGGCCAATCGACTTTCGGAGTGCCCGAACTGCGCCCGCGCACTCGAACGACAGCGTGCTCTCGTCGTTGCCGCGGACGCCGAGCTGTCGAGCGACCTCGGCGATGCGGTCGGGGACCGCCACGCGGTTGAAGTCGAGCACAGCCGGAAGACAGATTGCGTTGGCGAGCCCGTGGTGCATCCCGAGCTCAGCCGACAGCGGATGCGCGAGGGAGTGGCAGGCGCCGAGGCCTTTCTGAAACGCAACAGCACCCATCATGGCGGCCTTGAGCATGTCTCCGCGCGCCCTCAGATCGTCGCCGTCGTCGGTCGCTGCTCTGAGCGAACGATGACAGAGGCGAACACCACCGAGCGCGATGGCGTCGGCCATCGGGTGATCGCCGATCGATGCGTACGCCTCGATGCAGTGGGTGAGGGCGTCCATGCCCGTTGCCGCTGTCATCGCTGGGGGCATGGTTTGGGTCATTGCGGGGTCCAGAATCGCGACTTCCGGCAGCAGGAGCGGTGAGAAGATCACTGTCTTGCGGTTTGTGGCTTGGATCGTCACCACGCCGCTACGACCGACTTCGCTGCCCGTCCCAGCGGTGGTCGGGATCGCGATCATGTGCGGGAGCGGCCCGTCGATTTTGGCGCTGCCGCCGATGGCGTCGTCGTACTGCGCGAGAGGACCGACGTGCGTGACCGCCAGGCGGACCAGCTTGGCGACGTCGAGCACGCTACCACCGCCAACACCGAGCACCAGGTCGGCTTTGAACTCGTCGAACACGCGAGCCGCCCCGAGGACCTCCGACTCGAGTGGATTGGAGGAGACCTCGAGCACCGACTCGTGCGCGAGCCCGGCCGCGTCGAGGGCGCTGCCAACCGAATCGAGCAATCCGGCTCGCTCGACACCGCGGTCGGAGACCAGCAGCACTCGCGTGGCTCCGAGTTGGCGCGCTTCGCTCCCGCACTGCGCCGCCGCGCCCTCGCCGAGGACGACACGCGTCGGAAAGCTCCAGAGGACCAGGTTCTGGGTATCCGTCATTCTTTGCCTATGCGCCTCTCCATGAGTGCGTGAATAGCATCATCCTGGCTCAGGCGACCTTCGGACACCGCAACGAAGGTCGAAGAGATCGGCGTTTCCAGCCCGAGGCGTCGTGCATGCTCGATCAAATGGCGGGCGACGTCGATGCCTTCGACGTACGCGCCCGCTTCACCAACGGCATTGCTGAGGTCGGCCCCTTGCGCCAGAGCCCGGCCGAGTCGGAGCTCCGGGCGCTGGTCTCCCGCCACCGCCGCGATCAGGTCGCCAAGGCCCGCAAGGCCCATGAACGTCGACTCCTTGGCCCCAAGCGTCTGCCCAATACGTGACACCTCGACGATGCCCCGCGTCGCTAGTACCGCGATGGTGCTGGGTTCCAGCCCCAGCTCTTGCGCGTAGGCGAGCACGACTGTCAGGAAGCCCACCGTCGCGCTCGCGAGCTCTACGCCGAGCACGTCGCGGGTTTCGTAGATTCGAAGCCCCGCTCCGCCCAAAGCCTCGCGCACCATATTGGTGAGCTCGGGGAAGCCGGTCCCGAGGATTGCGCCGCTTGGCCGGCCTTCGGCCAAGGCATCTGCAACGAGCGGTCCTGCGAGCGCGCCGAGCCGACGGCACACCGTCTTGTCGCGAATGACCTGGGTGATGGTCTTGAGCTCCGCGCCAACCAGGCCGCGGCTGACGTGAACCATCGAGTGCCGCCCATCGACCACCTCTCCGAGTTGTTCAGCGACGTCCGCCGCGTGGCGCGCGGGCACCGCCAAGAAGATCAGCTCGCAATCTCGAAGGCCCGCGATGTCGGTCGAGATCCGAATGGGATCCGGGAGCTCGCGTTCTCGCCGGCTCCACAGCGCGACTTCGTGTCCGTGCCGTGCCGATGCCACCGCAATGGCCCGGCCGAACCCGCCCGCGCCCACTACTCCGACCCGAAGGCTCATCGATGAACCCCCAGGTTCGCGATCTCGCATGCCGCCTGCAATTGATCCGGACTCGCGATGTCCTCCGCGAACGGTACGAGGCGATTCTGGTAGTACAGAAGCAGGGCGGGGTCGCCGAGGACGACACGGTCTCCTTCGAGCGTCGCGGCCGTCGAGTCGTGGTACCCGTTCCAGAAACTCAGGGCGCGTTCGAGAAGCTCGGTTGGCGTGTCTTCCTTGACCACGTCGCTCGTTCGCACTCGGCCCTTGGCCTCGAGCCCGCGCAAACGATCACGGGCCTCTCCGAGCTCCCGGCACAGGGTCTCGCAGTCGAGGCCGATCTCTCCTCGAAGCCGCAGCCGGGCGAAGAGGTCCATCCCCGGCGTGGATTGCACGAGGTCCCGGAACAACACGTGAGCCACGACCTGTGTGCTCATCAGGACCGTGTCTTCCTCGTAGCGTTGCGCCAACACTTCGCCGAGCTCCCGCGTGTATGCCGCGTCGCGATACGCGTCGACGACGGGCTTCCCTCGGTGCTCGACGTATCCGCCAGGATCGATTGTTCGTCCGGTCGGCGTCAGCGATTGACCGCGGCCATCGACGCGGTTGCCGAATGGATCGATCGGGTCGCCAAATCGAATGATGCAGGCTCCGCGCATGCCGACCATCTTTCGGAAAAACGCGAACCAGCGGTCGATCTGTGAAAACTCGTCGTCCTCGATGATGTATCGTGCTTGACCTTCCTCCATGAGCCAGTCTTTGATGAGGGTCTCCGCTTCGAGGACGAGCGCGTAGTTGATGGTGGTCGGGACGAACCACACCGGGCGGTTGACCCGGCGCACTTGATTCGTCGTGAACGCCTCGACCGCGGAGCCCAGCAGACCGAGCTTGACGTGACGCTCGATCATCCCGGATCGGCTCCGCGTGCCCCCCGGGAAGAAAAGCGAATGATAACCCCGCTCGATCATCACCTGGGAGTACAGCTTCAGTATGTCCTTATATAAGCTGACCCGAATGCGCCGATCGACGCGGTAGGCGCCGAGGTTGTGCATGAAGAAGCTGATGATCGGGTTGGTGAAGAGGTTCTTGCCGGCGCCGTAGATGACCGGCGGCAATCCGGAAATCTCCAATGCCTGCGCGAGGACGATCGAGTCGAGGTTGGAAGAGTGTGTCGGAACGAAGACTAGGCTTCCCTCGTTTTGTAGCTGACGGAGGCGCTCTACGTCTCCTTGAACCTTGAGCACTCGATCGAGAGATTCGGGCGCGGCCGTCACGAGACGCCGCGGTTCCATGATGCCACCGATCAATCTGGGCGCCGCCTGGCGTGCAAACCGGTAGACCCGAGGATCGAAGTTGCCAGAGACGTCGCGGGTCATCTCGGTCACGATGGTGTGCAGAACGCGCCGCTGCTCGGTGTCGTCCATCTTGCCGATGCGGCGAATCATCGCGCGCCAGTAGCCGAGCCGGTCGCGCGCTTCTTCGTCGCGCTGTGTCTCGAGCCGCCGGATTTCGTGGTAGGCGGCGTCGTTCAGCGCTATTTCGAGCCGCGCGCGGTCGGATTCGTGATTCGTACAAATCCGCTTCACGACGTCCGAGACGATGTCGTCGCGTTCGCTGTTAAACCAGAAGATCGAGGGATCGCTCGGCCGCGGGACGTAAGGCTTGATGTGCGGCAGACGAAGAGGGCGTTCCGATAAGAATCGTTTCAGCATGGGAATCCTCTATACCGCCTCGAAGTATCTGCGAAGCTCCCAGTCACTCACCGCTTTGCGGTACTCTCGGCACTCCCAATCCCGGGTGCGAATGAAGTGGTCGACGAAATTTTCGCCGAGCACGGCCCTTGCCGCTTTGCTGCTCCGAAGACGGTCCACGGCCAGCTCGAGCGTGAGCGGAAGGGCGAGTGCCGTCTCGTCATCGCCCGTCGCGTCGCCCGAGGTCATTGCTGGAGGGCCGACCTCCTCGGCGATGCCGTAGAGACCTGACCCGAGGCACGTGGCCATTGCGATGTAGGGATTGATGTCGGCCGCTGTCTGCCGAAACTCGATCCGAGTCGCGTGTTCGCTCGGCCCGAGGATGACGCGCGAGCCGCAGGTCCGGTTCTCGATCCCCCACGAGGCGTTCAACGGGGCCCAAACGCCAGGGACGTAACGTTTGTAGCTATTGACGAATGGCGAATAGAGGGCGGTGAGCTCGGGCGCCAGCGTGACGAGGCCGCCTAGGTAGTGAAGGCCGGTCTCGCTGAAGCCGTCGCTACCAGCGGCGGCGAACAGATTGATCTGCCCGCCTGCGTCCCAGAGGCTTTGATGAATGTGACCGCTCGAGCCGGGCAAGTCGGCGTTCCACTTCGCCATGAAGGTGACCGTGAGGTCGTGCCGAGCACAGATTTGCTTGAGCGTGGTCTTGAACAGCGCGGCCTTGTCCGCCGCGGCCAGCACATCGTCGTAGCGAAGCGCCGCTTCCCAGACACCGGGGCCCGTCTCCGTGTGGATCCCCTCGATCTCGATGTCGTAGGCCTCGCAGGTGTCCAAGATGTCGTCGAGCAGCGCCTGGTGCTGACCTTCGCGCAGCCACGAGTAGCCAAACATGCCAGGGCTCAACGGATCGAGGTTTCGGAAATCCTTCTCGTGGAGCGACTGTGGGGTCTCCTGAAACACCCAGAACTCGAACTCGGCGGAAAACTTCGCCGAGAAGCCTGCCTCGCTTGCCCGCCTGATCACATTCTTGAGGAGATTGCGGGGGCATGCCGGGTGAGGCTCACCGTCCTCCGTGTAGAAGTCGACGATGAAGTTAGCCGTGTCCGGTGCATCGGGAAGAACGCGAAACGTAGACGGGTCGATGCTGGCCAAAGCATCTGGATAGCCAGTTTCCCAGCCGGTCACTTTCGCATTGTCATAAAGCTGGTCGCAGACGTCCCATCCGAAGATGACGTCGCAGAAGCCGAAGCCCTTCTCCAAGGCCGACCAGAACTTCTCGAGGCTGATATACTTGCCTCGCAGCACCCCGTCTACGTCGAAACCTCCGACCTTGACCTTCTTGATGCCTCTTTCGTTGAAGTCGCGACGCAGCTCTTCGCTCACAGATCCTCCTCGGGGGCGGGAAGCATACCCCCTTTTTTCGTTCTTGTGGGTGCGTTCCTAGTTGGGTTTTTGCGGCGCGTTTCGGATCGCCAGCAGCCGGATCTCCGTCATCTCCTCGATCGAAAAGCGGACCCCCTCGCGGCCGATGCCGCTGTCTTTGACTCCGCCGTAGGGCATGTGGTCCACGCGCCAGGAAGGCACGTCCCCAATGATGACACCTCCGACCTCCAGCTCGTCCCATGCTTTTTGAATCTTCGTGATGTCGCGCACGAAAAGACCGGCCTGAAGGCCGTATCGGCTGTCGTTCACGATGCGGATCGCCTCGTCGAAGTCCCCAAAGGGCTCCAGCATGGTCACCGGGCCAAACGCTTCGGCCGTGTAGATCAGCGCGTCCTTGGGCACTGACTCGAGAAGCGTTGGCTCGACCATCTTTCCGTCGCGCCCGCCACCGCATAGCAGCGTTGCTCCGGCAGACACCGCATCATGAATCCACTTTTCAACCCGCACAGCTTCCTTGTCCGAGATCATCGGTCCGATGAACGTGCGCTCGTCCCGCGGGTCGCCCATCTGCAAGTTGCGTGCGTCCTCGACGAGCCTCGACTTCAGCTCGTCGTAGATTGATTCGTGAATCACGATGCGCTGCACGCTGATGCAGGTTTGTCCAGACTGATAGAACGCTCCGATTCGAATTCGCTCGACGACATCGTTCAGATCCGCGTCGTGATCGACGACCACGGCTGCATTGCCGCCGAGCTCCAGCACCACGCGTTTCTTTCCAGCGTCCCTCTTTAGCTGCCAGCCCACTTTCGGGGATCCAGTGAAGCTGAGAAGCTTGAACCGCTCGTCCGTGGAGAACGGGCCGACGTCGGCGAGACGGCAGGGCAGGATCGAAAATGCGCCCTTCGGCAGATCGGTTTCCGCCAGCACTTCGCCTATGATCAGCGCTCCGACAGGAGTCAACTCCGAGGGCTTGAGAACGAAGGGGCAGCCGGCCGCGATGGCAGGTGCCACCTTGTGCGCCACCAGGTTGAGCGGGAAGTTGAAGGGCGTGATGAACGAGCAGGGGCCGATCGGCACGCGTTTCCACATGCCGGTGTAGGCGACAGCCCGGGCGCTGAGGTCCATCGGAAACACCTCGCCGTAGGTTCGGCCCGCCTCTTCGGAGGCGATTCGAAAGGTATCGACCAGGCGGGCGACCTCGCCTCGAGAATCGCGGATGGGCTTCCCGGCTTCGATGCAGAGGGCCTCCGCGAGCTCATCGGCGCGTTCGGAAAAGCGGGATGCACAATGAGCGAGCACCTCACGACGAGCGTGGGCGGGGAATCGCATCATTGCTGGCGCGGCCCGGTCGGCTGCGTCGATGGCCCGCTCGATGGCGTCACGGTCTGCAAGCGCGACGTGCGTGACGACCTCCTCGGTGTACTTGTCGGTGACCGGGAGAAGGTCGCTCGACTCTTCCGGCGAGCCGGCCAGGTAGTAGGGATACTGCTCAGCGAGCATCACCGTCTATTTAGACGGAATCCAACGGTGAACCAAGCCCAAACCCACTACGAAGATCAGTGCGACCGACGCGTGCCCCAGAAGCTCGTGCGAAGTGCCCGGAACTGAGCAGTGGGCTTTGAGCACGAAGTTGCCGGCAAGGCCCGCAGCCGATGCTGCGACGAGGCTTCCGAATGCATTCCCGCGATCCACGAGACGAAGCAACCCATAGACTGGAATGCCGAGCAAAAGCCCAGCTCCCATACACGCGCCAACCATTGTGCCACCAGTATGATCGTGGGTGGCGGCCAGTGCCGCGGGGTACGGCCAGAAGGCAGCCAGGATAGTCGCGCCGACAGCAACGCAAGCTAGGCACATCGACTGCCAACGTGGAAGCGCGGGCAGGTGCACCGGACGCGTCACCATGAACATGGCCAGGACCAACAAGACGCAGAAGGTTACGAGGCTGGCGGTCCACTGCACGGTGCGCGCTTGATCTCCCACGATCGGAAACGCGAACCAGCCGGCGATGGCCAGCGCTGAAAACACCGTGAGCACGATGAGGCGCCGCACCATCGTGGAGCGGCTTCTGAGAAAGCCCCTCATGGTTCGGTCGTTCTTGTCGCAGCGAGCCTTCATGCCGGTGAACATGCGATCCATCAGCTCACCGTTTTGCGTCCCTTCAGGCGCATCGAGCTCGCGTAGTCGCTCGCCGAGACCCTCGTCGGGCCTATTGCTGCCACTAGTCATTCATCACCACGTATTTCCGAGACCAGCAATTGTTTCAAAGTTGTGTACGCACGATGTGCGCGAACGCGCACAGCCCCCTCGGAAGTCCCAACAATTTGGGCTACCTCCGCGTATGGGCGCTCCTGAAACCAATGGAGCTCCACGACCTCTCGCTGGCTCGCCGGGAGCTTCTCTAGGGCGACATGGAGGAGCTCGGAGCGCTGGCGGAGCTCCAGCGGCATGAAATCCGCTTCCGGCGCGGCCCGGGTGTCCACCTCGAGCGAGGTCATCTTGCGCCGCTTGGTTCGCCGCCAGTGCTCGCGAACGAGGTTCATCGCGATCGTCATGACCCAGGGGCGCAGTTTGGAGCCGCGACGGAAATCGTTTCGCGCGCCGTGAAGCCGAAAGAATGTCTGCTGAACGATCTCCTCAGCGAGCTCTTCATTGCGCAGGTGCCGCCGCGTGAGACGGAGGAGGATTGGCCCGTAGCGCTCGAACAGCGAGCGGAAAGCCGCCTCGTTGCCGTCGATGTAGGCTTCCATGAGTTCTTCGTCGGTGGGCGCCGAGCTTGGTGGACTACTCGCCATGCTGTGCGTTTGTGTCGAGCCCCAGTGGGTGGGTCGCTTCGTTCTGCCTGGTTTGAGCTTTCCACCAATAGCCCGAGAAGACCAGTGTGCCCAGCAAGGTCAACAGCAGGGCGATCTGTAGCCACCGGCGGTTAGCGCCGGCGTCCAGCTCTTCGATCACGATCGGCTCGATGGGGATCGGCCGCGCGCCGGATGTGCTGAGAAGCTTGCCAGCCGGGTGGCTGCTGCTGATGTGCGCAGGTGGGAGGGTCGATGCAAGCGAGGCGACCGGGATCGAACCGATGCGCGAGGTTTCCATCCAGGGCGCGATGTCTTGCGTGTGTGGGCTTTGCTTGGCCGACTCGACTTCGATCCATTCGAGTGCGGCGCGCATGGACGCCGCGTCCGGGTATCGGCTGTGTGGACGTCTTGCCATCGCGCGCCTGACTACATCGGGCAGACCGGGCACGTCGTCAAACCCCTGGTCGGTTTCCCAGCCTACCGGGGGCGAACCGATCACCATGTGGTGGAGCAGCGCCCCAGCGGAGTACAGGTCGATCGAGGCGTCGAAGGCTCCACCGCCGAAGAGCTCAGGCGCCATGTAGGCCACCGCGTGCTTGCCTGAACCGGTGTGCGCCGCGTGGGCGCTGGCTTCTGGGTTGGCTCGGAGCAGGGGCAGGATGCCCATGCCGATCACCCGCGCGCCCAGCCGACCGTTTCGCTCGCGGGTGACGATGATGTTCTGTGGGGTGAGGTCGCCATGCACCAGCCCCTGAGCGTGTCCGGCAACCAGCGCATCGAGGACGTCGGTCGCCAGCCGAAGCACGTCGAGGGACCCCAGAGGACGATCGCGCAGAACGTCCGAAAGGAGGGTGCCGCGCGTGTCCTGAAAGGCCAAGTAGGGCACCCCATCGATCACGCCGGCGTCGAGCACCCGTGGCACGGCGCGCGTACGGATCGACCCGAGGCCGTGGGCCAGGTGGGAGAACGCTGCCTCTGCCCGGGAGGACCGGCTCACGTCCATCGGCATGACGGACAAGATGAGCGGAGTGCCTTCTGAGGAGGCGCGGTAGTACGAAACCAGGCCGCCCCACGGCAAAGCGCCGTCGACCGCGTAGCGCCCGGCGAAGAGCTGTTCGGGCGGAGGATGCGCGCCACCAGGCGAGGGAAACATCGGGGCCGAGAATAGACCCAATGGCTTGCGGACGCGACTTTCTTTAGCTTTCTGCCTGAAGAACTTGGCCGCGGGCCAGCAGCTCGCCGTCTGCTTGCCGGGTGAGCTCGTAGGCGCGCGTGCGATCGCCGGTTACCCAGGTCTCCATCTGGATCTGCTCTCCCGCGTGGGTTTCTCGGCGGTACTCGACCGATAGGCCTGCCAGTGGACCTTCCAACCCGGCGGCTTGTCCTGCCTGGGCCGCGAACCATCGGGTGTCGTCGATGTAGTCGACGTAGCGGGCCTGATTCACGTGACGAAAGCTGTCTTGATCGCTCGGGCGGACGATCCACTGCCGCTTCCACGACTGCGGGCGATCTCCTTCGGGCCACGGCCGCACTGCGGGGGCAGGCTCGTCGACGACGAAGGTGGCAATCACCGGGTCGAGCGGAGCGGGGCCCTCGGGCCCGAGGTTGACGACCGTCATTCGCGCGCGCGCGGCGAGACCCCCATCTCGCAGGCGGGTGACCTCGTGCCCGAAGTCAAAGCTGGTGCGGCCGACCCGCGCCACCCAGGTCGCGATCTCGAGCTCGTCTTGATAGGTGAGAGGCACGCCGTACTCGAAGGTTCCGGCTCGGGCTACGCCACCCTCCATGCGGTTACGAAGTGTGAAATCGTCCATGGCGAAGATCTGCCAGCGGGTGTGCTCGAAGATCCGAGAAAACCATCCGGGAGACACCGAGCCCGAGGCGTCGAGCTCGATTCCCCGAACCGTGTAGCGGATCCTGGTGACTTTCTGCAGCGAGTCGTTCATCA
>JBGUEF010000082.1:0-10901 GCA_041821485.1 Deltaproteobacteria bacterium | reverse complement strand
GGGGGCGGCCCCAACTTTTTGGTACGTCTCTCGAACTGCTCATCCCGTAGGGAAGAACGCCGGCCATACGAACGGGTCGAGGAACGCGGTCTGCAGCGCAAAGAATAGGAGCGCCATGATGGTGACCACGCCCGCCCATCCGGTGGGGCGTGGACTGAGATTGAAGAGGGTCACGATCAAACCGACAGCGCCGATGCCCACCACGATCAGATCGGCACGGATCAGAAACCAAAGCGCGCTCGAAGGATCATCGAGATACACGAAGGTCAAAGGCATCCACAAGGCGGAGGCAATGACTACCGCTGCGCAACAGGCGTTGATCACACCGAACCCAAACCGCTGCCCCACCCGGGCCTTAGCGGCGTCGACTCGAAACAGGACGTAATACATGAACACGAGGTAGCCGGCGGTCGCGAGCCACATCGTCACACCGTACACCTCCTTCAACGGCTCCGGCATGTCGCCCCAAAGCAGATCTCGCGTTTCTGGGTGCGTGATCAGCCCGTGCGCGTAGCTTCCGAGAACTGCGATGCCGCCCAGCACGTTGATCGCAAGCCATTGTTTTTTCTGTCGGTGCATCATCCTGCCTCTGCGTCCTTCACGAATGCGTCTACCCGCGACCATTGCTCGTAGAGCCATCGAATCCGTTCTTCGTCTGTTGCCGGGATGTTCGAGCGTCGCACGCGCCAGACTTTCCCGCGAACCCTCGAGCCGATCACGGATCCACTGAAAACGTCTTTGACCTTCTGGAGTCCCTCGAGCCCTTGGTGCGCAAGAATCGCGCAATCGACGTCTGGGAGAGCGTCGAGGAGAGTCAGGACACCGCCAGGGCGCGGGGGCAGGACATGAGTCAAGGCGTCCACTGCCCCGGCGAGCTCTGGGGCCTGCTCCCGAACGCGCTTGCGTGCGCGCACGAGCTTCTCCGCAGAAAACCGAGTTCCCTCCGGGTAGATCAGAACACCATCGTCGCCGAGGTCCTTGACGAGCGCGCGGATGCCCTCGAATTCGCGGCTACGATCTCCGGTGCGGTCGACAAAATAGTTGGGAAGCGCGTTTCCAACGATGTCGAGGCAGGGGTCGAACAGCAACTCCTGTTTCAGGATGTACCGCACACGCCACTGCGTGGGGCCCTGGACGTAGACGCTAGGAAGAAGCGTGTCGAGGATACTGGCGTGGCGCATGAGCAAGATGACAGGCCCAGGCAGCGCTGCATCTGCGCCGTCAATCTTGATGTCGAGCTCCAGTAGCCTACTGGCTGCCCCTAGGATCGCAGTGGCCCACCATTGCTGCAGTTGGAAGAGGCGAGTCTGGAGCTCGTCTGCATTTGCTCGGAGAAAGGTGAACACCACTGCGAGTCGAACTAGCGCGACCATCGCGATGCCAAAGAAGAACCATGCGAAGATCAGAAGACGCAATATGACAAACGATCGACGCCGAATCGCGCCGACGAACAGCCCTGCAACGAGCCACACCGGTGCGAGAAGAGTCAGCAGAACCCAGGCAGCCACGTAGAGCGAGATCGTGATCGCCCTACGACGGACTGGCCGTTCCTTCTTCGGTTTCACCATCTCACACGCTCATTCGTTGTCTGCGAGCGCCCCGAGAGTACCTGACCATCCGCTATGGCAGCAGGGCTCAGGGCTCGCGAAGCGATGCATGTTGACCATGGCTTTGATTGCCTGAGCTTCGCGACATAATCAGCTATAATTTCAGACAGTTACCATTTTGTTGGCATTCTCGATCATTGGGCTGTTGCATTTTTGTCTATATTATCCTAGACAGTATCTAGACAAGAGTTTGAGACGCGCTTTTGCCTCAACTCCCACACAAGGCTCAACATCATGCAATCCTCCACTTCCCTCGACCGATACATCCGACAGGTCCGCGCCATCCCAAGGCTCTCCCGGGAAGATGAGCACGCGCTCGCCATTCGGGTGCTCGACGACGACCAAGAAGCCGCCGATGAGCTCGTCCAAGCGAATCTGCGGTACGTGATTGCCATTGCGGTCCAATACCGGCGTTATGGCATTCCGTTGGGTGACCTCATCGCGGAGGGGAGCGTCGGCCTAGTGACCGCCGTGCGCAAGTTCGATCCGCACCGGGGGACTCGTTTCGTGACCTACGCGGGGTACTGGATCCGAGCGTTCGTCCTCGAGGCGGTCGTTCGCTCGAGCACGATGGTCGGCGCCGGGTCGGGGCCCTTCCGTTCGAAGATGTTTTTCCGGCTCCGGCGTGAGCGCGCGAGGCTCTCGAACGTCATCGCGGATCCGGAAGAGTTGATGCAAAAGCTTGCGTCAGAGTTTGATACGACCGTTGAAAAAATGACCGAGCTGCTTCGCCGCCTCGACCAGCGTGAGATCTCGCTGGATGCGCCGGCCTACAACGATTCCGATTCGACACTCGTCGAGTTGTTGCCCGGTTCGAGCGAACGGCAGGACGTCATCATCGAGCGCGAGCGACGCGATAGTGGGATTCGGAAATGTCTCGCCGATGCGCTTTCTGTGCTCGACGAGCGAGAGAGGCTCATCGTCGAGAAGCGGATTCTGAGCGACGATTCCGTCTCGCTCGCGTCTCTCGGCCGCGAGCTCGGCGTCAGCCGCGAGCGTGCGCGGCAACTCGAGGTGCGCGCCAAGAAGAAGCTCCGCGGCGAGCTCAAAGAGTTCGCCCCAGCCGCCTAGGAGCCGTCGGCTCGAGGTAGGATTCGGTAGCAGCATTGGCGACTCCCTATGCGGTCCTATAACGAGAGCAGAGAGCCAATGCCCGCTGCAACCACATCATTCATACAAGGCGCGAGCCGAGGCCTTGGCCTGGAGTTCGTGCGGCAGCTTCTCGCCGTCAATGATGGGGCAAGTGTCTTCGCTTCCTGCCGGAATCCCGAAAACGCGGCTGAGTTGCAGTCCTTGAAATCCCAATCTTCCGGTCGATTGCGCATCTTGAAGCTCGATGTTTCCGACGAAAAAACGATTCTGGAGGCGGCCAAACAGCTCGAGGAGCAGGACGAGCGAGTTTCGCTCATCATCAACGTCGCCGGAGTGCTCCACGGACCGGGCTTCTCCCCCGAGAAGAAGCTTGCCCAGGTGAGTCCCCAAGCGCTTCGGGCGGTGTTCGAGGTTAACGCCTTTGGGCCCCTATTGGTCGCCAAGCACTTTCACCGAATGCTTCGCCATGATCGGCGCTCGGTATTTGCGAGTCTTTCTGCCAGGATCGGCAGCATCTCCGACAACCGCCTCGGAGGCTGGTACGCCTATCGTGGGTCGAAAGCCGCGCAAAACATGTTCACGAAGACGCTTTCAATTGAGCTCGGTCGAGTCGCCCCGAATGCGGTCGTGATTGGACTGCATCCAGGCACCGTCGATACGCGTCTTTCCGAGCCATTCCAGAACGGGGTGCCCAAGGACAAGCTCTTTACTCCTGAACATTCGGTCGCAAGGCTGCTGGCTGTCATCAGCGATGTCACGTCGACCGATACCGGGAAGGTCTTCGACTTTCGAGGTGACGAAGTCTTGCCGTAGGCACGGATGAGTCCGAGTCGAACCCGCCACATGGTGAATCAAGAAGAGACGACCTTTCATAGGCGGAGCGTGCTATTCACAGATACGCTGAGGAGCCGGCATGGATCTGACTAAGCCACGGGTCGTGATCGTCGGGGGCGGTTTTGCCGGTGTGGCCGCTGCGCGCGCGCTTCGCGGTGCCGAAGCCAACGTCGTCCTGATCGACAAGCACAACCATCACCTGTTTCAGCCTCTTCTCTACCAGGTCGCGACGGCGGCTTTGCATCCCGGGACGATTGCTGCGCCCATTCGAAGTCTCGTGAGCAAGCAGGCAAATTGTCGCGTGCTGATGAAGGAGGTCAACGGCGTTGATGTCGATACGCAGACCATAGACGTCGGAGGCGAACCATATATCTATGACTATCTGCTCCTCGCCACCGGCTTCGAGACGAACTACTTCGGCAACGAGTCGTGGAAGAAGTACGCCCCAGGGCTGAAGACGATCGATGAGGCCACGGACGTCCGCGCCCGGTTCCTGCTCGCCTTCGAACAGGCGGAGTTCGAGCAGGACGAAGCGGCAAAGCGAGCGGCGCTCACCTTTGCCATCGTTGGCGCTGGGCCCACAGGGGTCGAAATGGCCGGCGCGTTGGCCGAAGTTGCGGACGACATGCGAAAAGACTTTCGGTCCATCGACACGAGGACCGCTCGCATCATCCTGCTCGACTTCGCAGATCGGGTGCTGAGCTCGTTCGACCCGGCCTTGTCGGAACGGGCCAAGCGAGACCTCGAGTCCCTGGGCATCGAGGTGCTTCTGGGTACGAGAGTCACGGACCTCGACGACAAAGGCTTAACCGCCGAGACCCCTGATAGGCCGATTCGGATCGATGCAAACAACGTCATTTGGGCGGCCGGCGTCAAAGGCGGTCCTTTGGGGGAAACTCTCGGTGCCGAGCTCGACCGGGGGGGACGCGTCATCGTAAGCGACGACCTCTCGGTCCCAGGCCACCCCAACGTATTCGTCGCCGGGGACATGGCTCTTCGTCTCGATGACGAGACGGGCCAAGCGGTGCCCGCGGTTGCCCAAGGTGCAATTCAAGGGGGCAAGTTTGTCGGGAAGACGATCGCGGCCGAGATCGCGGCCTTGCGAAGTGGTGAGCCCGCGCCGCTGCGCAAGCCCTTTCACTATGAGGACCGAGGCTCCATGGCGATCATCGGTCGGAACCGCGCTGTCGCCGAAATCGGCAAGCTCCGGTTTGGCGGCTACTTCGCTTTCCTGATGTGGGCCCTGATTCACATCCTGTTCCTGATCGACTTTCGGAGGAAGCTGGTCGTGTTTGTCGAATGGACTTGGCTCTACTTCACCGGAGGCCGCGGCGCGCGCCTCATCACCGGCGACGATCGAATGCCCAAGGTGATCCAGCCGCCACCTGATTTTCGCGCGAAGGCCCGTGAGTCCCGACCCCATGCGCCGAGCTAGTCGAAGGAACGCGCCTCCGGGGTGAAGTCAGCTTGCGCGCCCGTTTGAAGACCTTAGACGCTCAACATGAGTCGCATAGCTCTCCCTCTCACCATCGCCTTCCCACTCGCCTTCGCGGTTGCGGCAAACGCCGCGATCGACTTCTCGCTCGACGACCAGTACGAGAAGCCGCACACCCAAGCGGACATCTTCGCCGGCAAAGCGGTAGTCATGATGGCAGGGATGGAACGCAAGACCCCCGACGCCATGGAGGCCTGGAACAAAGCACTTCGGCGGAAGGCGCCGCCGACCGTGCTTGTCGTGGGGCTGAGCAACCTCGAGGGCGTCCCCTTCTTCGTTCCGAAGAGCTCGATCAAGAAGGCCCTCGTGAAACAGCTCCCAAACACAATCGTGTTGTGCGATTGGAAGGGCAAGACCTACGCGAAGCTGGGCTTCCCGAAGGGCTCGACGATCTCGGTCGCAGTCTTCGATGCCCACGGCGAGCGCCTGGGCGTCGTCAATGGACCCGTCACCGACGAGCGAATGGCGCAAGTCCTCGCACTGCTCCCGCCGTGAGACGACGGAACTTGGGGGAACGAAGCCCGGATGATGTACCGGCATGAAAGCCGGTTGGGCGAGCTCTCGGCGCACTGTCACCGCCTGTAGGACCTGACAACCCTCGTCGATTGCGATACATCCCCCGAGTGACGGCTCGGGAGCACCACTTGCTTTGGATCGTGCCGCTTGTGGTGGCGCTTGGCGTAGGAGGCTGGTGGGCGTTCCGCCGCACCGAGGGTCCGAGAGTCGACGCGATCACCCCGGTCCGCCAGCCGATGGTGCAGACCATCGTCACCTCCGGTCGCGTGGTGCAGCGGCGGCAGTCGAAGCTCGGCGCAATGATTCCGGGGACTGTCGCCGAGGTGAGCGTCGAGGATGGCGATCGCGTCGAGGCCGAGGCGTTGCTCGTACGTCTGGCGGATGAAGACGCGCTCGCCAACCTTGCCGAGGCCGAGGCGTCCGTGTCCGAGGCGGAGGCGAGGCTCGCACGTGTGCAGGGGGTCGGGAGACGGATGGCGGAGCAAGCGCTGCGGCTGGCCACCATCGAGGCGAGGCAGGCCGAGGTCGAGTTTCAGCGGCAGCAGGCCCTCGCGGGGACCGGCGCCGTGAGCGAGCTCAGCTTCGAGCGCGCGCGCCGCGATCGCGACCAGGCGCGGAGCCGGCGTGTATCCGCGTCCCTTGAGGTGGCGGCGGCTGCGCCCAAGGGAAGTGACGTGGCCGTGTCGGCTGCAGCGCTTTCGCGGGCGCAGGCTCGACTCACCGCGGCGCAGGTTGCGGTCGAGCAAACGCGGATTCGTGCACCGCTCCCCGGCGTCGTGCTCAAAAGGCATGTTGAACCTGGCGAGGTCGTCCAGCCCGGAGATGCGATCGTGACCTTCGCCGGGGATGGCCCGCTGCAAGTTCGCATTCAACCCGATGAGTCGAACCTCGCGCTGCTGCGATTGGGTCAGCACGCCTTGGTGTCTTCCGAAGCCTTCCCCGAGCAACGGCTCGGGGCATCGATCAGCCGAATCGCACCTTCCGTGGACCCTGTGCGCGGCACGGTCGAAGTGGATCTGGATATCGACGACGAAACGGACTTGAGGCCCGACATGACCATGACGGTCGAGATCGAAGTCGGGCGCACCTCGAGTGCGCTGGTCGTTCCGAGCTGGGCGATCCGTGACCTCGGGAGCGATAGGCCGTGGGTCATGATCGCCAAGGAAGGCGAAGCACGGCGCCGCGATGTCGAGCTCGGGCTCGAAGGCGACGACGTCGTTGAGGTGGTCTCGGGCCTCAGCACAGACGATCGCGTGCTTTCTCCGATGCTCCCGATCGAGGAGGGCCACCCCGTGCGTCTACGCAAGGCGCGAGGGGCCGCGGACGTGGGCGACGAGGAGGGCGGCTAGTGCTCGCGCTCCAACTTGCATGGAGATTTCTGCGTGAAGGTCGGACACAGTCGTTACTCATCCTCGCCGGCGTGACGATTGGAATTGCCGCGTTCGTGTTCGTCTCGGCGATCATCGAAGGCCTTCAAGTCAACTTGCTCGAGCAAACCCTCGGTAGCCAGGCGCACATCACCGTCGCTCCCGAAGAAGCGCCTCCACGCGCGCTCATGCGTGCGCCGGGCGTCGCGTTTGCACGGCGGATTGCACCGTCCGAGCCGCGGCGGAGGCCCTTCGATCAATGGCAGCGAGCGGTTCGACGCGTCGAGGCGACCGACGGCGTGGTCGCGGTCTGCCCGAAAGTGAGCGGCTCCGCGCTCGCGTACCGGGGTGCCGCCGAGGAGGCGGTGAAGGTGGTGGGCGCAGATGCGGCCCGCTTGCGCCGCATCGTCGACATTCCGGCGAACCTCGTCGAGGGCCAGTATCGGCTCGGCGGCGATGAAGTCGTCGTCGGCACCAGCCTCGCGGACAAGCTCGGTGCGCGTGTGGGCGATCCGATCCGCGTTCGAAGCGGCGATCGCGAAAGCGTCCTCAGAATCGTCGGCATCTTCGACATCGGGAACGAGATGGTCAACGGGCGTTGGATGGTCACGTCGCTTCGCAACGCGCAAACTCTGCTCGGGCGCGTGGGTGACATCACCGAGATCGACGCGCGCGTCGCCGACGTGTACGAAGCCGAGCGGATCGCGCGCGAGGTCGAAGCGCGAACCGGCGTGCCCACGGAGAGCTGGATGGAGCGCAACCGCGATCTGCTCACCGGCCTCCGCTCACAGGATGCCTCCACCACGATGATTCGCGTGTTCGTCCTACTCGCCGTTGCGATGGGCATCGCCAGTGTGCTCAGTGTCAGCGTCGTGCAGCGGCGGGGGCAGATCGGAATCCTCCGGGCCGTGGGCACGTCCCGCCAAATGGTGCTGGGCGTGTTCCTCTGGCAGGGCGTGCTGTTCGGTTTGGTCGGCGCCGTGCTCGGCGCGCTGGTCGGGGCGCTCGCAGGCGAGCTCATCGAGGCGAGCGCACTCTTCGACATCACCGTGACGCCGCGCCTGTTGTTCACCGCGCTCGGCGTGTCGGTCGCAACAGGTGTTTTTGCGGCTTACCTTCCTGCGCGCCGGGCGGCGCGGCTCGATCCGGCGGCAGCGATCCGAGGCGACGAATGACGGTGACACCACCGTTGCTCGAGCTCGAAGGAGTTCGCAAATCGTATGGAGACGGCGTCACAACTGAAGTCCTCCACGGAATTGATCTTTCCGTCCGGCAGGGCGATCTCGTCGCGCTCATCGGCCCTTCGGGCTCCGGTAAGAGCACCTTGCTCAATCTGATCGGCCTTCTCGACCGGCCGACGAGGGGGCGCATCGCCATCGAAGGCCAGGCCGCCGAACACCTCGACGACCGCGCCCTCACGGCACTCCGGGGCGACAAGCTCGGGTTCATTTTTCAAGCCCACCATTTGCTGCCGGGCCTCACCGTGCTCGAGAACGTGATGCTCCCAAGCGCCGCGTCTCGTGGCGGATTTCACGCGAGCATGAGAGCACCCGCCGAGGCGCTGCTCAGCGCCATGGGCCTCGGAGACTGGGTCGACGCCTGGCCGCGCCAACTCTCGGGCGGCATGCAGCAACGGGTCGCGGTCGCGCGCGCGCTGATGAATGAGCCCGCTCTCGTGTTGGCCGATGAGCCCACGGGCAACCTCGACACCGCGACCTCCAACCAGGTCGTCGACCTCCTCCGCGAGCGAAACGCCGAAAGCGCGACCGCCTTCCTGATCGTCACCCACGACCCCGCGCTCGCCCGTCGGTGCGACCGCGTGGTCGAGCTCGTCGACGGTGTGGTCGTCTACGACGGGGCGCCCTCGGGAATGAAGAGCTGGGACTGAACAACGGCGCTGGCGCCGGCAAGTATTGGCCCTAGACAATGACCCATGGGGCGTCTCCGAACCGCTAGGATCAGTCTCGTGGTGAGCGTGCTACTCGCAATGGGAACGACCACGGCCGCTTCGCAGTCTGTCGATGGGCCACCCGCCACCTCGGCCGTTCTGGAACGCCTGTACGGAACATATCGCTATGCGGGCGACCCCGCAGCCGCGCACGCTACGATTCAGAAGTCCATCGAGGCGGCGGTGTCGAGCCTTGGATGGTTGGGTCGCAAGGTCGCCGCAAGTCGTCTCGCGAATCACAAAGAGCTTCCCGATCGAATCGAGATCAAACGCAAAGGTGACGATGTGTCGGTGAAGATGGGGCAATACTCTGCCGTCGCACCAATCGACGGTACCGAACGCGAGCTCGTAGGACCCAATGGAAGAGACTCCAAACTCTCGTATCGACTGGCCAACGACGAGCTTCAGCAGTTCTTCGTGTTCGAACACGCCAAGCGAAAGTCGACGTATCGCTACAACGAATTGGGCCAGCTCGTCATGTCGGTCTCGATGACGAGCGAGAAGCTCGCGTCCCCCATCGAGTATGAGCTGGTGTACGCCAAAGCCGCTCCCTAGAAGCGCGCTGTCCGTGCCACTTGCCCATCGCTTTCCAGACCTTAGACGATTAACATGAGTCGCATAGTTCTTTCGCTGATTCTCGCCGCGACAAGCGCGTCTGCTTGCAATGCTGAACGCGGTACGTCGCACACCGTGACGTCGTCGACCCCAGCTGCGTCCTCTCTGAAGCTACCTACCCCCGAATCGTTCTCCAAGCAGCACGCGAGCTTCGATAGCTATTGGTACCGAGGGTTCGCGGAGCTCACGCGCTACGCGCTGCGCCAAGCTCGTTACGGAGAGCACCACGAAGGCGAGGCCGTCTTGATCTTCGTGACGGAGGACTTCCTCCCTGGCCCTCAAGTCAAGCGGGAGAGAGGGAATTCGCCGGACGCACTCTCGGTGCTCAAGCTGAACGCTTATCGTCGCTTCTACACCGGCATCTACCCGTACACCCTAATGACCTCTTCGTTCACGCCTGCGGCGAGTTCGGATTCGCGAACTCTGAAGGTCAGCAGCTCGATGCAAGAGTGGTGCGGCAACGTGTACAGTCAGATCAATCGTCGCAAGGATGGCCTGCACGTCACGCTGCACTCGTACTTTCAGGATGACGCGGACCAAGAATCGATGCTCCCGTATGCTCCGCTCGAAGACGGTCTATGGTCACAGATTCGGATCGATCCCTCGAAGATTCCGACCGGGGAGCAGCAAATTATTCCTGCACTCCACTACATCCGAATGCGTCACAAAGCCCTCCGGCCATATCCGGCCGAGGTCAGCAAGAGAGACAAGGTCGCAACCGACCTGGTCGACCATCCAGTGTCGGCGGTCCGCGTCGAGTACGCGCACATCGGACGCGAGCTCACGATCTATCACGAGCCGGAGTTCCCTTACATCATTCAGGCTTGGGAAGAAAACGTGGGGCCCCAACGAACCACGGCGGTGCGCACCCACGCCATCGTCGATGACTACTGGAACCACAACTCCGCCGGGGATTTCACCTACCGCGAGGCGCTTGGACTACAGCACTAACGCGTTACCGGAGAGCACCCACGCGCGATAGCCACCCCTTCACACTTCGCTCGCGACGGGAGCCAACCCGAGACGCGTGGAGTTGCCGTGTAGGCGGCGGAGCCAAGCTGCGGGCTGCAACTCACGTCGTCGTTGCCCGCCGGATGCCCCGGTAGATGACTTTGCCGACCGCGACGGGAAACAGTAGCCGCTGAACGGCCCATCGCGGGAAGCGGAAGCTGCTGCCGTTGGGACGGAACACCCGAAGCCCGTCTTCCTGGACGCCCAGAATCGACCCCCAGCGATATGGAGGCGAGCTGTACCGCTTCATCGTGTGTTGCTTGCCTTCCAGGGTGGCACGGACGTTGTGGGCGACGAGGCGGTAACCCCAGTTGCGGGCAGAGCTGCGATGCGGATCGGTGGCCGCAATGTCGCCCACGGCGAACACATTCGGATACCCCGGAACGCGCAGAAACGGATCGGTCCGCACGAAGCCT
>JBGUEF010000081.1:0-11076 GCA_041821485.1 Deltaproteobacteria bacterium | reverse complement strand
GCCCGACTCGCAGACCAATCGGCAGCCCGCGGGAAGCTTGCGGACACCTTCAAACGCGGTCCACGGTGACGGCACGTACTGCAGCGACAAGAACGCGTCGATCGCGTCGATGTTGGGGGTTCGTTCGAAACGCCGCGACTCTGCCAGTGCACCGAGCTCGGATGCGAACGCCAGTCCCCGGGAATCGGCGTGATAGAAGAGCGGCTTCTTGCCAAATCGATCGCGCGCGAGAACGAGCCGTCGGCGCGGTCCGTCCCAGAGCGCGAGGGCAAACATCCCGCGCAGGTGATCGACGAAGTCCACTCCCTCTTCTTCGTAGAGGTGGACGACCACCTCGGAATCGGAGCGTGACTTGAACGTGTGACCTTTGGCCTGGAGATCTCGGCGAAGCTCTTGAAAGTTGTAGATCTCACCGTTCACGATGACTGCGATCGAGCCGTCCTCGTTGGTCATCGGTTGGGCGCCTTCGGGACGAAGGTCGATAATCGACAGGCGCCGATGGCCGAGCGCGCACGGACCATCGGTCAAATAGCCGTGATCGTCCGGCCCGCGATGGACCATCGCGTCGCACATTCGCTGTACGGCTTCGGGATCGGGTGCTGCCTTCGGATCGATGGCAAGCGTTCCAGCGATGCCGCACACGGCTTCATGCTCCCTTCGGATGCTGGGGTGCGCACCACGCGCGAAGCCAGATCAGATTCACGCCCAGAGAGATACCGAGACCGATGACCCCTACCTGTCCCAATGACCGAAGCCCAGGGCTGTCGGCGGTCATCAAGGCACCGAATGCGACCATCGAGGTGAGTGTGGACGCGGCGACCGCCTTGTAGGTCGCGTACTTCTGGCGCGGGCTGTCGTAGTCATGCGCCCAGCGCACATGCACCGCGCCGTCGACGGTCAGGCCGACCACGACGGGCACAGCGAGAAGGTTGTAGAGGTGGAGATCGATCCCGAAGACAGCCAGAGTCGCCGCAAACAGAATCGTGCTCAATGCGGTTGCAAGGAATACATCGCGGGTCACCACGAACGACCGGCTCGCGATGGCGGTGGCGACGATTAGGCCCAGAAACACCAAAGCAAGAATCCATGGCGCGTCGGCGATCAGCGCGGGAGTCACCTCGCCGAGGAGGCCGGCGGCCGACGCGAACGTCACCTTTGGGTGCGCTTCGCGCAGCTGATCGAGCCAAGCGACCAGCCTTTCCATGGCGGCTGCGTCCGAACCCCGCAACGGGACGTAGATGATGCCGCTCTTGCCGATCGATCCATCCTTCAAGATGAGCGTTGCCGCGAGCCATTCCGGAATCTGGTCGGGCTGGGGTGGTCCTTCGATGTCGACCCAGGGTTCGAGCTCGTCCAGGTCTTCGAGGAGCTCGGTGTCCTCCCGTTCGATCGCCTTCTCTCTCGCGCGTTCGATCGTTGCTTTGAGGTCGGCCAAGAGCTCGGTCTTCTCGTCCGAGTCTTCCGGGAAGATCACCTGCGCGGATACCACGATGGGTTCCACGCCGAGCGCCTCCACGCCGCCGGTCGTCATCAGGTCATCGCCGATGGCTGCATTCACCGCTTCGGGTGACTCGCCGATGTACAGGGCGTTGGTGTTCCCGCGGGCACGCATCAACGAGGCGTCGATGCCATGGCCCACACCCTCGGGCTGAAGCTTGCCCAAGTTGGATTCGAAACCGACCTGCAGCGCAAGTGGAATGGCCAGGAGCCCCACCACCAGCACGATCGACGCAAAGCGACGCCCGCTTCGGTCCTTTGCCGCCGGCAGTTGATGCGCCTTGCCGCTGCCGGGGAGCAAGCGAACCATGCTCGGGAACACTGCGAGCGTCCAGAGCAGCGTCACGATGATGCCGAGGGAGGCCATCCAGCCCATCTGCGCGAAACCCTGGAAATCGGTCATCGAGAGGGCGCCGAATCCGCAAGCGGTCGTCAGGCCAGCGACCAGAAGCGATACCCACAACTCCTGCACGCTTGCCTTTGCAGCTGCTCCGGCGCCGAGGCCCTCCGCGCGCGCGGATTGGTAGTGCATCAAGAGGTGAATGCCGAAGTCGATCGCCATGCCTGCCAGGATCGCGAGCGCGGAAGCGCTGATGATATTGATCTTCGGTTGGATGAGAGCGATGAGGCCAACGGCCACCGCAAGGCCGCTCAACATCGGGACCATGAGCTGTACGAGTGCCGTGAGATCGCGGAAAAACACCAGCACCACCAGCAGCGAGCCCAGAGCGGCGAGGATCGATACCAAACGAAGGTCGTTGAGGATGATGCCGTGCTCGAGCGGAGCGACGCGGTAGCGGCCGATGACCTCGATCTGCGTGCCCTCGGGCTGCGACTCCGCCAGAGGGACCGTGATGGATTCGGCGCGCTCCTTGATCATCCGGGCATAGCCGAGGTCACCGGGCGAGCCGCTCAGCATCACCTGCACGGCGCAAACCGTCCCTTCGTCGTTGCACAACGCCTGCGGCCCTTCGTCTTCCTCCACGTCCCCACCAGCACGTTTGGCGGATTGGCCCGTGAGCTGCCGGAGCACCGTTCCTGCGGGGGAACGGTCCACCGCTTCTCGCACCGCGTCGCTGTCGGGAAGCTCCGGCGGGTCCGCGATGGTCACGCAAAGCGGCGACGCCTTGCACACCTCCCAATCGAGTGCCTCTTCCGCCAGCTCGTTCCATTCGTACAACGTCTCCGCATCGACATAGTAGAGTGCGCGCTCGGCCAGCGCGTCCAGACCGTAGCCGGTCATCACCCAGACGGTTTCCGGCCACTCGGCGAAGGTCTCCGCAAGCTGGGCGACGAGGGCCAGGTTGCGGTCCGGGTCATCCGACGCGACGAGAATCGTGAGGGGCTCCTCGAGCCCGAGCTTGCCGCGCGTCGCTTCGATCGACAGCACCGACACCGAGTCGTTCGGCAGAAGCGCTTCGAGCCCCGTATCGAGCTGGAGGCCTCTCGCTGCCCAAACCGCGGCGGACGCGAGACCGAGCGCAACGACGAGTGTCAGGACTGATCGCGTCACTGCGCGGGACTATAGGCGTCGCGACCCAGAACACAACTTCGGCCGAACGCCCGACCGTCCTCCAGGCCGAGCTCGAAGGTTTCTTGGAGCCCGTCGGGGTTTGCATAGTCGAACTTGTCGATCGTGATCGGCTTCGACGGTTGCACCCAGGTGACCCGGTTCGCTTCGGGGAGCTTGCGCTGATACTTGCGGCTGAGCAGAACCAGAGTCTCACCCGGCTGGTCGTCCGCGAGCCGTACGGGGATGTTCTCGATCAGGCCACCGTCGAGCACCTTTCGACCTCCGAAGCAGCCCTCAGGCAGAATGGGAGGTATGCACGATGCCGCCAACACCATGCTGATGTAGTCCTGCAGCGTGTGGCAGTCGCTCACTCGTCCGATGAGCGGTTTGAAGCCAGCTTTCGCAGGCCACCTGGGGTGGATGGGATCTTTGCGGAGCGTGTTTTCGAGGCCGTAGATGCAAAGTGCCGTTGTTGCGCCGATCGTCCCGCCGAGCCACTTCGGGTACCCGCTCATCAGGAAGTGAACCGACGTCTTTTTCAAGGTCTCCAAATCATCGGGTCCAATGAGCTCCTTCAGCGCTTCGCGGTACATGCGAGCATGCGGAAGCAGAGTGCCCTGCTTGAACGGACTGAGGTTACGCCAGTGGATGTTCCTCGGGTTCTGTGCCGTGAAGTCTTTGAAGAGATCCAAGGCGTACTGTGACCGGTCGAGAACCGCCGCCGTTGCCATCGCACAACCCGCGCTCGTCGAGCCCGCGAACTTCACCGAGCTCTGGAGATCGAGCCCCGCTTCCTTGGCGCCTTCCCAGAAGCCGAGTTGCCAAAAGCAGCGGCTGCCTCCGCCGGCAAAGATCGCGTTCCGAAACTTCATTAACCCGCAATTCGTGACCCGCTACGGGCCTCCTGTCGAGTCGAAGCGAGTTGCCTGACCCGGAAAATCGGGTAGACGAAGCGCCCTCGGGCAGCTGCCCCGCCCGGGCCTCGGAGGACCTGTCATGCCGCCACTCGTCGTCTGCCTCGATCTCGAAGGAGTCCTCATCCCGGAGGTCTGGATTGCGTTTGCCGAGAAGACCGGAATCGACGCCCTGCGGCGCACCACTCGCGACGAGCCGGACTACGACAAGCTCATGCGTGGCCGCTTGGAGATCCTCGACGAACACGGGTTCAAGCTGTCCGACATCGACGAGGTGATCGGTACGATGGAACCGCTGCCAGGCGCGAAGGAATTTCTCGACGAGCTCCGCGACCGAACGCAGCTGATCATCCTGAGCGACACCTTTTACCAGTTTGCAGCGCCCTTCATGCGCCAACTCGGCCAGCCGACGCTCTTTTGCCACGAGCTCTTGACCGACGAGACCAATCGGGTGACCGACTACCGCCTCCGGATTCCCGACGGCAAGCGCAAGGCCGTCGCGGGGCTCAAGGACATCGGGTTTCGGGTGCATGCCGCCGGTGACAGCTACAACGACACGACCATGCTGAAGGAAGCGGACCGGGGCATCTTGTTCCGGTGCCCGGACAACGTTGCCGAGGAGTTCCCGCAGTTTCAGCGTACGGACGCGTACAGCGAGCTACTGCCGGCGCTCCTCGACTGATCCTTAGATTCCGTCGCCGTACACGACCGCGTGCACCGCTTCGGCGGCTTGCAGGATTCCCAACCCAGGATCGGTGAGCAGGTGCGTTTCGATGCTGCGAACCTGGCCCGACCGGCACGCCGAGAGCGATTGGAAGCCCGGGTGGCGGCAAAGAGAGCGCTCCGTGCCCGGGTTGGTGATGATCCATGGGGGGTCGAGGCTGAGTAGCTGCTCGTTGGTGAACGCAGGCCAGCCGTGGAATCCCGCTTCTGCCGCCATGTCGATGACGCCCCCGGCGACGAGGACGTCGTGAAAGCTGGTTCCAGCGGTTCCGCCATACAGCCGGTCGCCGTGAATCCCGACGTAGAGGCCGCGTCGCCTATCTTCAGCAGCGATGTCCGTGGATACCGCGTCGAGCTTTCGCACGAGGTCATCCGCAAGCTCCTCGCCGCGTCCGGGCGCATCGAGCACGGCCGCGAGCTGCCGGATGTTCGGCAGCAGCGTCTCCAGCCCCCGCATCTCCCCCATGTCGAACACATTCAGCCCGGCGTCCTTGAGGCGCTCGACCTGGCGTCGATCGATGAAACTATTGATGAACACGATGTCAGGCCGGAGCTCGATGATCGTCTCGATGTCGCGTGCGCGCTCGACGCCGATCTTGTCTCGGTACGCGCGAGACTCCTGGGTGCGGAGCGTATGACCGCTCACGGCCAGCAGCCGGTTCGGCTCGATGATCTCCATCAACACTTGGTCTGCAACGATGCTCGTGCTGACGATGCGTGCGTATTCGCGAACTGCGATGCGTTCGCCTGTTGCATCTTCGACGGTGCGCACACCACCGTCCCCACCGTCGAGGGGAGCCCTCTTCGAGACGGCGCCGGTGAGCACGGCACCCAGGATCAATGCGGCGACCAGAAGCGCAGCATTGACTTCATTGACCCGCTTCATATCACTCAGTGCCAGCATCAGGCTCGAAGCCGATTCGGGCGTTTTCGATGAGCTTCACGCCGTAAACCGCCCGAATCGGTTCCGGGCTGACCACGTCTCCGGTTCTCCCCTGCTCGACGACGCGGCCGTCTTTCAACAAGAGCGCGCGGTCGGTCGTGCTGAGCGCATCGGCCAGGTCGTGCAGCACTACGATCAAGGTGTGCTTGCGTGCCGCGAGCGTTCTGATCAAGCGCAGCACCGCCATCCCTTCGCCGACGTCGAGTGCCGCGGTCGGCTCGTCGAGCAAGAGGATCGGTGCGTCCGACGCGAGCGCGCGAGCGAGCAATACGCGTTGCTGCTCTCCGACCGATAGTTGGGTGAAGATGCGATCGCGGAGAACGTCCGCATGTGCGGTTTGGAGCGCATGGTTGATCGCGTCTCTGTCGTTCTTCGACATTCCACCAAAGCTGCCGCCGTGGACATACCTGCCTAGTGCCACCACTTCCTCGACCGACAACGCGGAGCGAAGCAGGCTGCGTTGCGGCACGTATGAAATTCGTTTCGCCCTTGCCCGGCTAGAAAGCGAAGCTACGTCGGCGTCCGCGATTTCCACGTGGCCTTCGTATGGCAGTAAGCCGGCCAGGGCTTTCAGAAGCGTGCTCTTGCCCGCACCGTTGGGTCCAAGAAGTGCGAGCACTTCGCCGGGGTGCGCTTCGAGGCTCACGTCGCGAAGCACGGTTCGGCCCCCGAGGGTGACGCTTACACCCTGGGCACGAAGGCCCAAATGTCCGTCGCCGTTACGCATAGGCCCGCTCCCGGCGAAGCCTGATCAGGAGCAGCAAGAACAGCGGCGCACCAATCAAGCCGGTGACGACGCCGAGCGGGATCTCGCTCCGCGACGGGATGACGCGCGCGATGATGTCGCAGGCGACCAGGAAGACGCCTCCCGCTAGGGCGGCGGCAGGGATCAGCCGTTGATGCTTCGTGCCAGCGAATGGGCGCAGCATGTGTGGCACGACCAGGCCCACGAAGCCGACGTTGCCACCCACGGACACCGCACCAGCGACCAGTACGCTCACCCAAATCGCGGACCACCAGCGCACCGCGCCGACATTGGCGCCCATCGACTGTGCCTCCTCTTCACCGCTCAGAAGAAGGTCGAGAGACCGGCCCCAGAACCAGCACGCGACGAGCGCTACGGCGATCAGCGGGAGCGCAAACGCCAACTGTCGAGGGCCGGTTCCGCTCACCGAGCCGAGCGAGAACGAGACGACCGCTCGGCCCAGCTCCCAGGTTTCCTGGGCGACGCTGGTTACGAATGCACTCAGGCTCAAAAAGAGCGCGCTCAAGACGAACCCGGTGAGCAAGAGAGCGAGAAGATCCTGGGTGACCCGCAAGAAGAGGAGGAGAACCGCGAGGGAAGCCAACGCGCCAATGAAACAACCGATCGGCACGGTCATCTCCGGAACGACGAAGCTGCCGCCGACACCGGCAAGCCCGTAGGTGAGTAGGGCGACTTGCCCTCCGAAGCTCGCGCCTGCGGTCGTCCCGAGCACCGAAGGGCTTGCAAGTGGGTTGCGGAACAACCCCTGCACGACGACGCCGCCGACGGCCAGCGCTGCGCCGGCGAGAAACGCCGCGGCCAACCGATACCCGCGCAGCTTCAGAAACGTATCGCGGAGCTCCGGGTCCGTGAGATCACCCGATCCGACGAGCACGGCGAGCGCTCCGGCGACGAGCAATAGCAAGAACAGCAACGGATACAGCCGCACCGCGCCTCCTTACCACGCGGGTTCAGCTCGATCGACACGCTTCCTCGACGATTGACGGTGTCAGAGGGATCGGTCATCGTCGGCTCAAGCAGGGAAGTCGGTGTGAGGCCGGCGCGGACCCGCCACGGTATGTGACTGAATGTTCTGTCGTGATGCCACTGGGCGATGAGCCTGGGAAGGTGACAGGACCTGGGGTCGCGAGCCCGGAAACCTGCGAACGCACTTTTTGTGTCTATCACCTCGGGGACGGTGAGAGTCGCGCGTCGGGCTTCCTGTCCCGTTCGATCGACCGTTCCCGAATCAGGAACGGGTTTTGGTCGACATCGGGCGGTACGGGAGTGAGCGACAGCGGTGGTGCACTCGCACTGGCGTCAGAGTGTCCGTGCTCATCTGCGCCGTTGCGTTTCTCGCAAGATCCGCCGACGCGCAGTTTGGCGAAACCGCGGAAGTCGAGCGTCTGATCCCCGCCACCAACTCACTCGATGCCACGGCCGCGGGCAGCGAGATTCTGGTTCGAGATCGCATCGTTCCGCAGACGACCGAGCAGTTGCTTCAGGAATCGGCGGGCACGCGAGTGGTGTCGGCCGGGGCCCCGGGTAGTTTCTTTTGCCTTCGGCTACGCGGCGTGGCCTGTGATCAGTCGACCGTGATGCTCGGGGACGTGCCGATCAGTAATCCCGACACGGGATCGTTCGACCTGAGCTTGATACCGCTGGAAGCGGTGGACGGCTTCCAGGTTTTCCGAGGTGGGGCGCCCGCCTGGATCAACCAAGGTTCGGTCGGTGGCGTCCTGCGTTTCATGCCGCGCACATACAAGGAGAACGAGGTCGGCGGACGCGCCACCGCCGGAAGCTTCGGGTCCTGGCGCGCCAACCTGTTCGGCGCCGCCGCAGGCGAGAAGGTGCAGTTCTTCGGGACTGCCGGAGCTGCCGGGGCCCGCAATGACTATCCGTACCTCGATGACAACGGAACGCGATTCGACCCCAGCGATGACGTCGAGCGCGCCCGCCAGAACGCAGACTTCTTGGAAGGTTTCGGCTTCGCCAATCTCGTCGCCGAGACCAGCGACGCGAGCCACGTGGATCTGGTCTTCCTGGGGCTCGGAAGAGATCGAGGTGAGCCCGGGCCCGGCTCGAGCCCTGCACTCCAAACGCGGACCAAGGCCACGCACCTCATCGGTTCGGCTTCGTGGCTGCAGGAGAAGGGTGGCGAGCACCCGTACCGTCTTCAGGTCGCGGCGAACTACGACTACGGCAGGAACCGATTCATCGACGAATTTGCGGAGATAGGCAACGGCGGTCCGCAACGGACGAACGACCAGACGCATGCGATTTTCGGTCGCGTGGCGGGATCGGTGGAGGTCATGCCCTGGTTCGAGATCACGACCATTGGATCCGCCCGTTATCAAGCCTTCGATCCGCAAGACGAGCTTTCTACGATTCCCGATCAGGCATCCGATCGCCTGTCTGCCGCCGGCACCCTGGAGACCCGTTTCTTCGGCGAGCTTGGCAAGGTGGCGCTGGAGCTTCGCCCGAGCGTTCGCCTGAGCTGGACGCGCGCGTCGATCCGGCAGACCCAGCTCGGGGGGCCAACCGAGAGCCAGTCCTCAGACTTCCTTCCAACGTACCGAGTGGCCGGGGCGATCGCGCCATTAGAGTGGCTTGCGTTCCGAGGATCGGTCAGCAGCGGCTACAAACTGCCGTCGTTGGTTCAGCTTTTTGGCAACCGTGGGACAGTGGTCGGGAACCCCGGTCTAGTCCCGGAGCGCTCCCTCGCGTACGACGCCGCCGTCACCGCTCGAGGTCACAGAGGAATCGTCAGTGGCTACGCATCGACAGGAGCGTTCCTGACCCACATCGACGACGCGATTCGATTTCGCCGGACGTCTCAGTTCACCGTGATCGCAGAGAACATCGATTCGGCGCGGAGTCGGGGCGTCGAAGTAGAGCTACGCGGAGGCGTCACGCAGCACTTCGTTCTCCAGAGCGAGATGACCTGGACACAGGCGGTCGATAACGCGAGTGGCGCCGAACTGCCGGGGCAGCCCGAGTGGGTCGCATTCGCGCAGCCCGAGGCTCACTCCGGGACACTGTCGAAGTGGGTGTCCGACATCATGGCGTTCTTCCAAGTCTCGTACATCGGCAGGAGCTATGCCGATCCCGCGAACCTCGTAGAGATTCGCGCACGCGCCGTCCTCGCGACCGGTTGTGGTGTCGAACTGTTCGAAGGCAGCCTGGGATTGAGCTTTCGAGTAGACGACTTGCTCGACGTGCGCGGGGACGATCTGCTGGGCTTTCCGCTCCCCGGGCGTCGGTACACCGGTCGGCTGAGCTACCGCTACGCCTGGTAGCTTGACTTCGTTTTGCCCTAAACTACCGTCCCGCTTCTTGCGAGGGTCGAAGGCGATTTCATCGAAGTCGTTGGAGATAGACCGGCGGAGAAAAATCCGTTCGGTTGAACAGGGAAGTCGGTGAGAGGCCGACGCGGACCCGCCACGGTATGTGACTGAATGCGCTGCCACTACGCCACTGGGTGAACACCTGGGAAGGCGGCAGAGCCTAGGGTCACGAGCCCGGAGACCTACCCATCGTGAGCTCACCCAAATCGCCTCGGGGATGGCTGGTAGCTACATGGTCACAGTTCCACGTTTGAACGCACCTTGTTTCTGTTTGTCCTCCGCCGAAGCTGGAGGAAGCAAATGGAACGGGAATTCGCGAACACGCTTCTAATCTGCGCCGCGCTCGCAGCGGTCGGCTGCGGGGACAGCAGCTCGGCACTCGATCCGCTCGATGCAATGCCGCGGTACGCGGTCGTCAGCTCCGACTACAGCAGCTCGTCCATCGCGATGCTCGACGAGGATTTCGAGGTCATCGACGAAAGCTGGCTCAACTCTGGGACGACGTACCCAGGGCTGGTCGCCACCTTGTCCGGCGACGTCGTATTACCGAACCGGCAAGCCGGCGACGAAACATTCGCTGTCATCGATCGGCTTTTCACCGATGTCGTCACGCGCTTCTTCGTGCCTAGCGGGAATCTCAATGGGCAGGCGCGTACCCATGGAGAGGTGGGCGACACCGGCTTCTCCTCGAACCCGCAGGACTTCATTTTCGTCGATGCGGATAGCGCCTGGGCGCCGCGTTACAACTCCAACTTCAATCCGGCAGCCCCCCCGGAAAACCAAGGGAACGACCTTTTCGAGATCAACCCGACCGACATGAGCGCCACCGGGGCGCGAATCGACCTCTCCTCTCTCGACACGACCGCCACCGTCATGACGGACGATGGCCCCATCGAAGTCGATGTCTTTGCGCGGCCGAGCCGAGGCGTGCTCGTTGGTTCGAGGATCGTGGTCGGTCTCGATCGGATCAGCGGGAGCTTCGACGCAGCCGGCGATGGCATGGTTGCGATCGTCGACCTCGAGGACGAGTCGGTCCAAGGCCTGGAGCTTGCCGGCCTGAAGAGCTGCGGGAACGCCGTTCCGGTGCCGGGAGCGCCCAGCAAGGTCGTCGTGGCGTGCGTCGGTTTTGCGCAGCCCTACGGGGACGAGCCACAGGTGCGCGCCTCATCGGGCATCGCGCTGCTCGACGTCGCCGGCGCTCAGGTCACGATCGAGCGGCTTTGGCGGGTGGCCGATCGCCCCGGGTCCGCAATTGCTGTGAACTCCGTCATCGCGATCGACGCGGAGCGAGTTGTCGGTGTCGCGAACCCCGATTCCACGAGGACCCTCGATGTCTTGTACGAGACCGATCTCACGACCGGAGTGCAAGAGCTCGTCCACGAGTCCAGCGGCTC
>JBGUEF010000080.1:0-11338 GCA_041821485.1 Deltaproteobacteria bacterium | reverse complement strand
GGCGAGCGACGAAACCTGGGGCGTGGCAGCTTCCAAAGCGCTCGCCAATGCACATCTCGAAGACGGCAACGCGGAAGAAGCGATTGCCGTCCTGCAGACGGGGCTCGAAGCGACCCCGAATCACCTAGCGCTGGTGGACGCGGCAGCCCAGGCATACATCGAGGCAGGTCGCCTTTCAGACGGGGAGAGAACGACCACTGCTGCGCTTGCTGAGTTTGAGAACGAGGGTTGGGCGCACGGAAGCCACGCACGCGTGCTGCTGGCAAAGGGCGAGCCGACAAAGGCCGTCGGCGAGCTCGACCGTGCCGTCGAGCTGAGTCCAGGCGACGCGAGCCTGTACGCGCTCCGAGGGGATGCGGGGCGCGAAGTTGGGTCGACCGCAGAGGCCAAGGCCAGCTACGAGATGGCGCTCCAGCTCGACCCCGAACAGCCGCGCGCCCTGTCTGGGTTCGCCGCGTTGCTGATTGACATGCGCGACTTCACTCGTGCTGCGGAAATCGTCGACCAGATGGACAAGGCCAAGGTACGAGACCTGCGATCAGACGAACAGCGTGTGCGGTTCCTAGTACGAACGGGTGCGGGGCAAAGCGGGGTCGCCGCGATGCGGAACGCCGTCGGGCGGCACAAGAACAACGTCGCGCTTCGACTCGCAGGCGCACGAGTATACCTCCAGGCGGAAGACTACACGCGCGCGGGCAGCTACTTTCAGCAGGCGAAGCGCACGGGGGCGGACCCGCGACTCGCCGAAACGGGCCTCGCGCTCTCGCAGATCTATGGCCGCAGAAAGCTGGGTGCCGAGAAGTCGCTCGAGCGCGCGGCCGAGGCATTCGACGCGGAAGGCAACCCCCTCAAAGCCGGATCGCAGGTCCAGGTATGGGAGCTGATGGTCAAGGCGCGGATCGCCCTCGCGGATGAGAAACGCGGCTTGGCTGTGCGCTACGGGAAGGAAGCGGAAGGGCTCTTGCCGGACGACGCCGACGTGTACCTCCTGCAGGCTGACATCGAAGAAGATCGCGAGCGCTCACCGGAAGAGCCCTTGCGAAAGGCCGCAAACGCACCCGTCCCGATGCCGATTGCGGCCGGCCACCTCGCCACCCTACTCGGTCCAACCGAGGAAGGCTGCGAGATGGCTGCGCGCTACCTGAAGGCGAACCGCACTGGCAAGCTCGCAAGCCGCGTCCGCGACGTGAGCCGCCAGTGCAAGTAGTCGCGGGGGGCTAGTCTGAGTCGGAGAGCAGGCCCGAAACCCGCTCCACTGCGTCGATGTACTCGCTGACCATCTCCTCGATGACCTGGCGGGCCGGCTTACGGGTGTTCATCTGACCGACGACCTGACCGACCGGTGTACCGAGCAGCGCGTCCGACCCCTCCGCACCGGTTTGTGCGAAGCGCGTGATGCGCTGCGTGGCCTCCGCAGTCGCCATGAACTGCAGCGGCATCGGGAGGTAGCCCGGACACTCCGGGTCCTCGTCCCAGGCACGCGTGTACGCCGTTTTGAGCTGGCGGGCGGGTTTTCCGCTGATGCAGCGCGAGCGAATCGTTTGGGTCGAATCCGCCTCGAGAAGCTTGTCGACGAGCGACGGAATCGAGTCGGACTCCTCGGTGGCCAGCCAGATCGAGCCGGTCCAGACGCCTGCCGCGCCGAGCGCCATGGCGGCCGCCATCTGACGGCCTGAGCCGATTCCGCCTGCACCGAGCACCGGTGTCGGCGCGACCGCGTCGACGACCTGCGGCAAGAGAACCATCGAACCGATTTCGCCGGTGTGTCCGCCCGCCTCGTAACCCGAGGCGATGACGATATCCACGCCAGCGGTCTTCTGCTTGATGGCTTGCCGCACCGTGCCGCACAGCGCCGCAACCAGGACGCCCTTGTCGTGCGCTTGACTGATGATGTCCTCAGGAGGTGGCCCTAGTGCGTTGGCGATCAGCGCGATCGGGTGCTTCATCGCCACTTCGAAGTGCGCGCGACCGCCGGATGCCGACCAACCGAGCAGGCCTTCGATCTCTTGGACGTCATCGGGGAGCGGGGGCACGCCATTGCGGTCGAGCAGATCGTTGATCCACTTGCGGTGCGCAGGCGTGATCATTTGGTCGAGCTGCTCCTTGGTGATGTCGCCCTGGTCCTTGCCGATGTACTTGGCGGGGATGACGGTGTCGACGCCGTACGGCTTGCCGTCGACGTGCTCATCGATCCACTTCAGCTCGAGCTCGAGCTGCTCCGGGCTGTACGCCACGGCACCCAACACCCCGAGCCCACCGGCCCTGCTCACCGCCGCCACGACATCGCGACAATGGCTGAACGCAAAGATGGGAAACTCGATCCCCAACCGCTCACAAATCTCAGTCTTCATGCAACCACCCGAAAAAAATTAACCCTTCGAAAAAGGGGACTGTCCCCTTTTTCGAGGGTTTGAAAGGAGGAGTAGAACGTGTTCTAGTCTGCTTGAAGGCGAGGCGGGGGTCAACGAAAAAAGAAGCCCGCTCCGCCCCGGCTTTTGCAGACTATTCGAGGGCTTCGTCGACCAGGTCGTCCCAGGTCTCGGTGCCGTCGATCATCGCGGTGAACCAGTCGAGGACGGTCACGCCGGCGATCTCGGTCTCGAGGCTCCCGATCTCGACACCCGGATCGCTGCCACCCTCGGCGGTCTCACGAAGGAGAGTGGTGTGGGCCCCACCCTCGGGAATGAAGCGCTTGTATCGGTCGGGGAACGCGTCGGTCGTGCGCGCAGTCTCCGCGAGGAGCGATGCGGTGAAGTCCGCCGGATTGAGCATCAAGAAGAACAACGAGATCACCGTATCCGCGCTGAAGCTCAACGCGCTCATGGTGAAGTTGTCGTCCGCAGCAAGCTGCCATTCGATGAAGCCCGTGATGTGGCCATTGCTCGTGCAGTCCGGACACGAAGCGGGAATGAGCGAGCTCGCGTTCCAACCGCCGAGGAGGGCTTCGTTGATGAAGGCTGGGTCGCCTTCTTTCGCCACGCCGACGCCTGAGTCGTTGAAAACTAGGATCTCGGTGTCCGGGTAGTAGTAGCGGACGAGTGGCAACGCGGTGACCGTCCCGAAGGCGCCTCCGCTCACTCCTGTAAGGAGAATTCGGCTTGGGTTGGGGAAGTCGGCGACAGCAATGTCGAGTGCCGCGGTGAGGTTCTGTAGACCTCTCTGGTATCCCATGCTCGTCCCGGGATCGCCCCCTTCGACGACACTGTTTGGAAGCTCCCGGTCCACATCACCCGCGAACAGCGAGCCGTCGCAGTACGGCAAGTAGACGACGTCCCAGTCGGCAACCGGATTGCCCGCGAGATTCGGGTTGAGAATCCCCGCCGGTGGCAGCGAATTGGTTTCCTCGAAGGCCGAGCAGAAGTCCGCCCAACATGCGCCGCCGCCCTGCAGGAAGATCACCAGGTCATCGGAGCTGCCTTCGCGGGTGTCGATGGTGTACCCCGTGCCTCGGAGGCACAGCGGCCCACGTGGTTCGGCGGCCGGGTCGCTCGGCACTGCAAACTCAAAGGTCTTCATGCCCTCGACGGCATCCGGCTCATTGCTCGGATCGAACCTGCCGACGTACTTCGTGAGCCCTTGCTCGTAGAGCTCATCGAAACCGCTGGTGCTGCCGCTGTCGCTGCCACAACCTGCCAGCGCGACGACCACACCTAGAACAAAAGCCAAGCCGCTCACTCGCATCGAACACTCCTATGATCGCCGCAACCGGCTGCTCGGCGGCGGGTATTGCTAGCTTGCTGCATTCGCCGCGTCAACAGTGCTAGTGTGCAACGCGTATGAAGGGCTCCCGGTGGTTTGGTGTCGTCCTGGTTGTTGGACTGATAGGGGCGAGCGCCCGCGCGGAGGACAAACCTGTCGAAGAAACGGAGACGGTCGAGCGCGAGGCGATCATCGAAGAGACGAGTGTCGGCGAGGCGATCGCCGAGACCGCGGCCCCCGGATGGACCTACCCGAAGGCCTATGCGTCGCGTCCCCTCACCATGAACAAGTTCATGATCCGGGCTACGTTCGCGGTCGACACCAAGCGCGCAATCATCGACCGAAGCACAGGGGCTCAAGAGGCCCGGCCCTTGGTTTCGATCGACCTCGGTGCCGCGTTCTCCATATTCGACAACCTGGAAGTGGGCGTCAGCAATTACCGCCTCGGTTCGAGCCCAGCCAACGCCGCCCAGGGTATGTTCCCGATCGTCGTTTCGCCGATCGGCAGCTTCGGCGACATGCCACTCTACGTCCGGTACAGCTTCATGCGAAAAGACTACGTCGAGATGGCTGCGGACTTCGTGCTCCTCGTGCCATCCTGGACGAACCTCGCCGCCACCTTCGGCCTCCCCGTGCGCATCCGGGCGCGGGGCCCTGTCACGGTCGACACCGGCACAGAGTTCGTGATCTTGTCGAACGGCGCCGGCCTCAACATCGAGCTGCCCGTCAAGGCCACCTACAACATCACCCCCGCCGGATTCATCTTTGGCGACAGCGGCTTTTCGTTTCAGAACCTCGCGCGAAACCTGACCGGGGGCAGCTACTTCGACACGAGCCTGGCGTTCCCGGTTGCTCGCAACCAGGTCTTCGTGCCGCTCGGCATCGGTGGCGGCTACACGCACGTCGTCAAGAACATCGTCATGATCGACGTGTTCGCGCGCTTCGGTTGGAATCCGTTCGCCTATCTGAATCCGCCTACGGGCGTGAACGCGATCCCGGCCGCGGACAGCTGGGTGCTCTCCGTGGGGGCCACCATTCATACCAGCCCGGTCGTCCACGAAGGCGATTTGAAATAGGCCGCCCCAACGGGGCGCTCACGCGTCAACGCCGGGCATCGGGAGCGCACCGTCGACGTCGAACACCGCACGGGGGAAGCCCGTTCGCGATCGCATCACCGCCGGCCCCGGCTTGAGCTCGACCCGCGCGCGGGTCGCGGTGCAGATCCACTGCTCGGCGTTGATCGGCTGCTTCGTGGTGAACACTGGCTCGAACAAGCCGATGTTCGCTCCACCCTCCGGATCACGCGCCGACACGAATCGAAACGCGGCAACCCCCGCCGCGCGCATCGAAGCACCAAGAGGCTGTGAATCACGGTAGCTCGTAGGCGACGAGATGCGCTCGACATGCGCATCGAAGGGCGCCTGCGAAAGGTCCGCACCCTTCTTCGTCGAAACGCGAACCTGAAAGACCGTGAGCGGGCGGGTCAACGGCTCGATGTCGGCCTCGGTGCCTTCGAGAAACAGCAGCACGTAGTACGCCTTCTCTGCCAACACCGTCGCCTGCTCTTCGGCGCAGTAGAAGATCCCCCGCTCGCGGCGCGTTCCGAAGCGCGAGCCGTACCGGAGCGGTGGGTGCCGAAATGGCGTCGCGAGAAGGTAGTGAAGCCCGACGAAGCGCCGGCCCGTAGGCCACGGAGGCTTCGCAGTGTCGATCAGCGCCTCGAGCACTTGCTGTTCGTCGTCGGAGTCGACCAGCTTCCGCGTCGAACTCACGTGTTGGGACTCGACCGCACGCCAAGCCGGACCCGAAAGCCGCTGCGGCTCAAATCGTTCCGCGCATCGCGTCCAGATATTCGACGACATCGACCAACCCCTCGATCTTTTTCATGCGCCGAAGCGGAGCGCCCCCAACGTGATGGTTCTCGGCGCGGAGCCACGCCCTTGCATGCGCTTCGTTGCCGCCCACCAGCGCGTCGAGGCTGCGGAACACGCGGAGGAACAGCAGCGCCAGCTCACCCTCCTTGGTGCCGAGCGGAATCGGCCCGCGCTTCCGATTGCGAACGCGCGACAGGGTCGACTCGCTCGTGCCGATGATCCCCGCAAGCTCGGCCGACGACAGCCCGAGGGCCTCGGCCGCGCGGAGCAGCGCCTTGCTCACCACAGTGGCTTCATCCGGGGCGCTCGAGACTGCGATAGACATTCCGGCTCCTTTCAAGAGCAAGAATAACCATAGATTCTTGCTAGCGCAATAGGGGCGGCGGATTGGGCAGGGAAAAATGCCGCGATTGCATGCAGTTACCGACTGAGACAGCCCCGCCCCGGCGCCGTTCAGCTTTGGGGACCAAAGTGGCGGTCATCGTGTCGAGAGGCTGCGCGGCCCAGGCAAGGAGCGTCTCGTCGCTTTCGGCGGCGAAGACGAAGACATCATCCTCATGGAGGACCGCCGACCAGGCGACCTCACGACTGTCGGCGTTGACCCTGTCCCGCAAGAGGCCGGCGTTCAACGGATCGTCGAAGCGAACGCGCCAGGTGGCCACCACCTCGGAACCTTCGTCGTAGATCGCCAGCTCGTCGCCGAGCCAACTCAGCGCCGCGGTCCAGGCCTCTTCGTCGGACATCCCGCGGCGCCGCAGAAACCCGTACACGTACCAGGCGCCAAATCGATTCTCGACTTCTGTCGCATACCCCGCCAGCGGAGATGGATGCGCCACCTCGGGAAAATCGAACATCGGCAGCTCGGCGCCGTACCCGGCCATGACCTCGATAGCGGTGCTTGGCGGAGACTCGAACGCTGCAGCGCGGCCAGTCAAACCACCCGAGAGTGTAATCGCTGTCATGAAATCGAACCCATACGCATACGGAAAGCTCGAAGCAGAATCGATCAAGGCCACCTCGGGGTCGCCCGCGCTCGCCCTCGCACCGTCATTCCGCTCTTCATGGATCGCATCCCAGTCGATCTCCTCGGGCAGGTATCCGAGCTTCTCGTAGATCCAGGCAAACGATGTATGCGTCGCATCGCCTTCGATCACGCCACGAACTCCCATCACGCCATCCTCGGTGTCCGCACCCGCGCTCACCGTGTTGAGATTGAACTGAATGTCTTGAATCGCGTGCGTGAACTCGTGCGCAAGAATCACCTGCCCGTCGAGCTCATCGTAGTCACGGTCGATGACGGTGATGCTGCGGCTGCTGCGGCTGTAGTAGGCAGCGATCGCGTTGATCCAATACTCAACCTGCGTTTCTCTGAGGCTCTCGGATACGGCAGGGATGAATCCCATCAATCGAAGGCCGCGTGTGGCTGCGTCCTCACCGGTGAGGTCTTCCAGGTTGACGCCGGCCCGAACCTCCTCTGCATGCTGATCGACTGAAATCGTACGGATCGAAGGCCTCTCGATGCCCTCCACGCCCAGCATGGCCGCCACAGAATCGTAGATCTGACGCTGGCACGCGGCATCGGAGATGTCGCAATTGGCCTCGTCGATGCGGGTGGGTGGAACCGGGGGGACATCGTCGCCGCAGCCGATAGGCCCGCCGATGCAAGCCAAGCCGACGAGAAAGGCTAAGCGCTTCATGGTTCTCTCCCCCACAAGAACAAGCAACTCACGCCTTTCAATATGGGGCGAAAGCCGGCGGCGGCCAAGTTCTAGAAAGCGAAGCGTGATCCGGCTGGATTGCACCGAACCGTACGCCCTCGGGCGAAGTGCCCGAACGCCTTTGTGTGAGTGACTTCACAGCAAAGAAGCGCGGAAAGAGGGTACGCTCACCGTCCGGCGAAAAGCACGCAACCGGCGGCTGGACGCGTCGATAACCAGTTCATCGACATGTCACGATTCCTGCAAACACATCGGAGCTGCATCCAGCGCCATTCCTTCTCCAGCTCCGCTTCTCACGCCGGGGCAATCCTGGCCGCCGTCTGGCTGCTCGCCCTCGGAGGCTGTGGCGACGTGACTTGCCCTGAGCCTCTGAGCGCCGTTGAAGGAACTTGCCAAGAGGTAGAGCCGAACACCGCAAGGGGGCCGGGGCCCAATGTCGAGTCCTGCGACGGGGCAGACAACGACGGCGACATGGAGGTCGATGAAGATTGGCCAGGGCTTGGCGAGGCCTGCGGGGCCGGTGCCGGCGAGTGCGTCGAGGGGCGATACGTCTGCTCCGAAGATGGCACGGGCCTCGTTTGCGACGGCGAGGTCGGCCCCACGGCCGAGGTTTGCGACGGCAAGGACAACGATTGTGATGGCTTGGTCGATGAAGGGGCGCTGGCCGTCAAACAAGAGGTCTTCGACGATCATGCGACCGTTACAGCGGTCAATGGCGGGTTTCTGGTCACCCGAATGGTTGCCGGCCAACTGCGAGTCGAGACCTACGACACCCGCGGCGAGCAGACGGGCCATGCCGACGAAATCGAGAGCCCAACCGAACCAGCATTTCTGGTATCGGACACCTCTGGTAATCGCGTGCTGGTCGCAGTCGGGAAGCTCGCGTTTCATGTGGTCGAGGTCCATGTCGGCTCGGAGTTGGTCCCGATCATTCTAGAGGGGCAAGCGCTTCACTCGGACTGGTTCCAGGAAACACAAATGGAGGGCTTTCCTGCTTGGGGCGTATACGCTCCTCCCTTCCATCCGCGTGTCGTGGCATCGCCACCCCGCTTCCTTGGCTATCGAGATCTCGGCGCGTTCGCCTTGAACCCGTTCGCCGCAAACGAGCTCTCAGGCTTGGCGGAGGAGCCGACGATCGCCACGGAGGTGCCGATCCTCACGAGGTTCGATGCCGCCGGCGGCTACTTGATTTGGGAGCAAAACGACAATCTGCGCGCTGCCATCCTTCAAGACGATGGGGGTCTCATGTCCGACATCGATGTTGCGCGTGGGGACACGCCGAGTATTTCGATGACAAAGAAGGGTCCGGCACTGGTCTACCTCCAAGATGGAAAGCTGGGCCTGAGCGAGCTCGGGGGGCTGACCTTGCAATGTGAGGAGGGAGGCTTCTGCAATGTCGTGTTCGAGGCCCAAGAGCTGCAAGGAACCCCGACCGGACCAACCGGGCTCGCTGTCGACGAAGCTAGCGATACTTGGTTTGTGATGGCGGGCACCCAACTCGCGGTCGTTGGGCGGGCCGAAGGGGGCGCAGTGCTCAAGCAAGCGGTTTCGCTCGACCCACTCGCCGATGCCCCCAGGCGCGTGGACGTCGCAGTGAGCGGCGGGGCCGCAGCGATCGTGCAAGCAGGGCGAGATGGGGACTCCGCCCTAACCTTCCTGGGGTGCTTCTAGGGAGCAGCATGCGGAGGGTTGTTTGCGTCTTTGCTGCAGCACTCGCTGCACTCACTGCCCCGCAGGCAAGCGCGCAGAGCGACGAGGCCAGTCGTTCGGCGGAGGAGCGTCGGTGGCTGCTAGTGCCTGCACTGAGCGGAGGGTCCGAGTCCGGTGCCCAGAGCGTCGAAGAGCTGCACACCGCCGCGGAGGCGCTTCGTCAGGAGCTGGCCGTTCGTGGCCAGTCTGTCTGGCGCGCAGACCGCTCGTCGGAGCGCTTTGAGGTCGTTGGCTCGGCGCCTGCTCCGCAGATCAGCCAGAGCGACATCGACCTCTGGGTCGAACGATCGCGTGCGGCGGTTCGGTACTTGGCGCGAGCGGACTACAAAGCGGCGCGGCGCGAGCTCAGGGCTGCACAGCGTTTGGCGGACCGGGCGGCGGCCGAGCTCAACCGGGAGGCGGCGCGGGCGCAGCAGGAGCTCGACACGTGCCTCTTCATGGTGCGGGCTTACGTAGAGACGAAGAAACCTGCCGAGGCGCGTCGGCAGGCCCGCGAGTGCCGGCACTTGGTGCCACGAGTCGAGCCAAGCGCGTTCCGGCACACGCCGGAGGTCCGCGATTTGTTAGCCCAGGTCGACGAGGAGATGGCCTCCGAAGCCCCGGGCATGTTGGAGGTGCGGAGCACCGCGTCTGATTGTCTGGTGCGCATCAACGGCGTGGAGTTCGGCCGCACACCGCTGTCGGACATCGAGCTTCCCGTCGGTGCGTATCGCATGCAGGTCGAATGCGAGGAAGAGCACCGTGGGCGGATTCACCGGGTCGGCATCCAGAGCGGCGCGAACGTATTCGCCTTTGATGCGGCGCTCGAGCGTGCGGTGCGCACGCGCCCGGTGCTTCATCTCGAATACGACACGCCGGCGGCATGGGGGAAGCGGATGGATCATGCGAGCCAGGTTGCAGCCATTCTCGGCCGCGCGAACGTGTTGGTGCTGAGCGACGTGAGCTCGGGCGTGGTGCGCGTCGACCTGAGCGCTGAGGGGTACGAGGCCGCCTCGGCATGGGTCGCGGTGCGCGACGGGAAGGCGGAGGCAGAAGACGTGCGGCGAGCAGTCGACGCGTTGTTCCAGGGGCGCTCGGTGGACTTCGTGGGCCCGCATCCGATCGCCCGCGCGAGCTGGCGGGCAGAGCAGGCATCGGGCGTTGCGGTGGGGGCAGCGACGGCTGCAGCGACGGAAGCGAGCTCCGAGCGCAATGGCGGGGTGCCGCGGCCCCGCCGCCAGCGCATCGCCGGCTGGTCCCTCTTCGGCGTGGGCGTGGCCAGCATCGGGGCAAGCGTCGGGCTTCATGTCTGGCGCGGCGAGCTTGGCGATCGGTTCGTCGACACGCCTGCCAATCTAAGCGCTGCGCAACAGTGGAATGACGCTCGCATCGGGGTGTGGACGACAGCCGCGTTTGGTGGAGCGGCAACAAGCGCCGCGATGCCGCTCCTGTTGCCGAACTACGAGCGAACGCCGTGGTGGGGCTGGACGCTCGGCGCGGCGGGCCTCGGGCTCACCGGCTATGCGATCTACGAGGGCGTCACCATGACGAGTTGCCCGGAGCCGTACATCGCCGACCAGGCGGCGGTTCGGTCCTGTGTTGCCCGTGGCCAGGAGTCGGGCCGAGTGGCGCTGGCATTGGCAGGTGCTGCGCCATTGCTCACCATTCCTTTGGTGTATCTGTTTAGGCCACTGCGAGTGGAGCCGTCGGTTTCGGTGACGGGCCAAGGCGCGGTGGTGAAAGTTCGCAAAGTGTTCTGATGTTGGCGTGGGGGCAGAGGGTGAGCTTGCTTGCCGCGTGGGTCATGGGGATGGTGGCCGCGCCGGCAGCGGCTCAGGGGCCGGGGGCGGAGTCAGCGTCAGCGTCCGTGCCAGCGTCCGTGCTCGTGCCAGCGTCCGTGCTCGTGGCTCCGGTTCAGGGGAGTGAGGCGCTTCGGGGGGAGCTTGGGGAGCGGGTTCTTGGTGCGGTGCGGCGGGCGCTCGCGGCGCGGGGGTATCTGGAGGTGGCGTCGCCGGAGTTGCTGGGGCAGGCGGTCGTGGCTTGTCAGACTCCGGAGTGCGTGGAGCAGGTGCTCGATGCCGCCGGTGCGGGGTTTGCGATTGTGCCAGCGATTTGGTCGCGGGAGCGCGGCGGCGAAGAGCTCACCCTGACGCTCGTGCAGAAGTCCGGGCGGAGCCTCAATGCGACTGGCGTGGTCGAGGATGAGCTTTCTGCAACAACCGCCGGCTTGCTGGGCCAGCTCTTGGCGCGGCAGGCAGCGGCGCCTGGTGACGTCGAGCCTCTGCCTCCATCGGGGGGCTCGGGGTCAGGAGCCTTGGACCCAGCACATCCTCACGCCTGGAAGGCGGGGCCGATTAT
>JBGUEF010000079.1:0-11352 GCA_041821485.1 Deltaproteobacteria bacterium | reverse complement strand
CAAGAAGAAGCGCGGCGCAGCTCCAAAGAAGCGCGCCAAGGTGACCAAGAAACGCGTGGCTCCGAAGAAACGGGGCGCTGCCGCGAAGAAACGCAGCAAGGCGACGAAGAAGCGCGCTACCCCCAAGAAGCGCGCCAAGGTGACCAAGAGACGCGTAGCTCCGAAGAAACGGGCCCCTGCCGCGAAGAAACGCAGCAAGGTGACGAAGAAGCGCGCCAAGGCTCCGGCCAAGAAAGCCAAGCGCCGTTCAACGAAACGTTAGTGTGCGGATCTTTTCGCCTGTGGTCGGCTTACCTCCTCGCTCGCTGCGGGGGCGCTCGACCACAAACGAAAATCTCTCGCACACTCAGGTGCTTGGATTACCCGTTAGTCGAGCGGCGATTCGCTCTGGCGGCGCAGACCGTCGAAAAGTGAGTCGAGCGCGCGATGCTCTTCTGCGCTTTCGATGATGCTGAGTTCCTTGAGCTCGCCGTTGGGTGGGCTCGCGGCGAGCCAGACCTGCATGCTATCGAGCGCGGGCAACAAACCCAAGCTCCGCCCCGGCAACGCGAGCGCCGCGGTCGATACCCTGGCTTCGGCCAACGCTTCTGCGATCAGTCTGCAGGCGCTTTCGGCGACCCCGATGTCGAACGCCGTACTCGGTCCCAGGCCGAAGAGCAGCAGCCCCTCCGACTTGAGCTTCGGCGGCGCGGTGACGAGAGCTTTTTCACCGAAGTGCCCATCGATATAGCCGGCCATGAGCTTCCTCGACAACGCGCCGCACAGACGCCAATCGACGAGCCCAGCGGCGCCGCACAGCGGGCGTTCGTCCGAGAAGAAAGGCAGGACGATGATTTCAGTTTGGAGCTCGTCCAAGCTTCCCGGCCCCGCCGACACGAAGTCGTACGCGATCACGGCTTTCCTAGCTCGGTAGCGATGCGATCCAAGACTCCGTTGACGAAGGAGCCGCTGCCTTCCGAGCCGAAGCGCTTGGCCAGCTCGACGGCTTCGTTGAGCGTCACTCGCTTGGGAATGTCGCCCATCTCACGAAGCTCGACGATTGCGACACGCAGCACGTTGCGATCGACGATCGGCATTCGTTCGAGGCGCCAGTGGTGGCTCGCGGAGCGAATGAGATCGTTGACCTCTTCTTCGTGGTCGGCGTAGGCGCGCACCAGTTGATTCGCGAAGTCCGCCCCTTCGGAGGGCTCGTCGTCACCCGTGAGGTGGCCCCAGTACGACTTGATCGCCTGAGTTCCGCTCACGCTCGACACATCCATGAAGTACAGGATGCGCAACGCGGCTTCACGACCCTTTCGTCGTGATCCCATCGTCCGCAAGCTTCCTGTCGAACACCGCCATCTCGATCGCCGTCAACGCGGCGTCCCGACCTTTGTTGCCGTGCGCTCCACCAGCGCGATCGAAGGCTTGGGTCTCGTCGTCTGTGGTGAGCACCCCAAAGACGACCGGAACGCCGGTGTCCAGGGTGACCCGCCCGAGGCCGAGCGCGGTGCCCTCCGAGACATAGTCGAAATGCGGTGTGCCTCCACGAATGACCGCGCCGAGCGCGACGACGGCGTCGAAGCGCTTGCTCTGCGCGAGCCGTTGCGCAGCGTACGGCAGCTCCCAGGCGCCAGGTACTTCGACGACGTAGATCGAGTCGTCGGACACGCCGTAATCAGAAAAGCACGCTTTGGCGCCGTCGAGGAGCTCGCTCACCACCGCGTGGTTGAATCGAGACCACACAATGGCAAACCGCGCGTCCTCCGGCGCTTCAATCGTGACGAGCGGCGAGTTGAGATCGTCGCTCACTTTGCGGCCTTCGGCTGCTGCGGTTCGGTGCGTGTAAGCTCGCCACCCGGCGAAACCAGGAGCTGTTCGACCACATTGAGGCCGTACGCGTCGACGCTCGGAATCCGACGCGGCCGGTTGGTGAGCACACGCAGCTGCTCGAGCCCCATGTCGGAGAGCACCTGAGCCCCAAAGCCATACTCACGCAGCACGATGCCTGGCTCTTCAGGTGGGCGGCTTATGGGCTCGTCCAGGTAGAAAGCGATATCGGTTTCCGGATCGGCGTGTCCGGGCAGGAACAGGATGACGCCGTTCCCCTCGCGCTCGATGGCGGCGACGCAGTCGGCGATATGCACACGGTCGCCCATTCGTACCTGAAACGCATCGCCGAGCACGCTGCCGCGGTGCACGCGCACCAGTGTGGGCGCCGAGGTGATCTCACCCAAGCTCAACGCCATGAACTGTTGCTCGCTTCCGACTTGGACCTGGTAGACCGAAGCGGTCCAGGTTTGCCCCGTTGCCATCTCGACTGGCGTCTGCCGAATCCGCGTGACCAGGCGTTCGCGTGCCAGCCGGTATTGAATCAGGTCTGCGATCGTGAGCAGTGGCAGCCCGTGCTCCTCGGCGAAGGCGACCAGGTCCGGATAGCGCGCCATCGTGCCGTCGTCTTTCATGATCTCGCAGATGACGCTCGCCGGCCTCAAGCCAGCAAGCCGCGAAAGATCGACGGAGCCCTCGGTGTGGCCCGTACGCTGCAGCACACCCCCGGCGACCGCCTTGAGCGGGAATACGTGACCGGGGCTCACCAAGTCCGCAGGCCCCGCGCCATCCGCGACCGCGGTCAGGATCGTGTGCGCGCGGTCGGCAGCGCTGATGCCGGTCGTGACCCCCTTGCGGGCCTCGATCGAAATCGTGAACGCCGTAGAGCGCGACGAGCGGTTGTCGTCGACCATCATCGGCAGGTCGAGCTGACGGATACGGTCCTCGGTCAGGCTGAGACAAATCAGCCCTCGCGCATGCCGTGCCATGAAGTTGATCGTTTCAGGAGTCGCCTTTTCGGCGGCCATGCACACGTCGCCTTCGTTTTCGCGGTCCTCGTCGTCGACCAGAATGACCAGTTTCCCCTGACGGATGTCATCCAAGGCCGCGACGACCCGCTCGATCGCGCTCGCCATATCGCCGCCACCATGACGCGAAACTGCCCGTCATTCCAGCGGACTACCGCAATTCCTCAGCCCTCGGCGGCGTCCACGCCGGGCTTGCCCATCAGGCTCGCGACGTACTTGGCGAGAATATCGACCTCGAGGTTGACCCGGGTCTCGCTCGACATGTCTCCGAAGGTGGTTTCGTCCAGGGTGTAGGGCACCAACATGACGTCAAAACGAGTGCCTGCGACGGTGTTCACGGTCAGACTGACGCCGTTGACGGTGATCGAGCCCTTCGGCGCCAGGAAAGGGGCGAGCCTCTCGGGGATCTCGAAGCTCGCGCGCACGTAGTCTCCCGACGGGGCCCGCTCGACCAGGGCACCGACGCCATCCACATGACCGGTGACCAGGTGGCCACCTAAACGGTCGCCGAGCGCGAGCGCGCGCTCGAGGTGAACTCGGTCGCCGACGCGTAGGTCGCCGAGGTTGGTCTTGTCTAGCGTTTCGATCGATGCATCTGCGTCGAAGTGTCCTTCCGCGAACGACTTCACCGTGAGACACGTTCCATTCACGGCGATCGATTCGCCGAGCTCGTAAGGATGAAGGGCACAGTGGATGCGGATCGACAACCCGTCGCCGCGTCGTGCGAGATCAGCGACGGTGCCGACCTGCTCTATCAATCCGGTGAACATCTATTACATCCTCTCGAAATCGCCAGAGACCAACCAGTCCGACCCAAAACTCTGGACTCGTGTGCCGACCAAGCGCCACGCGCGCTCGATCGATTCGACCCCGGTGCCGGCCGCAAAGGAAATCGCGTCTGCGTCGCCGAGGATGCGAGGCGCGATGAAGATCGCGGCACGATCGGCGAGACCGAGATCCAAGAACGTGCCGTGAACACGCGAGCCGCCTTCGACCAGTAATCGCACTACATCCCGCTCACCCAATTCACTCAACACCTCTCTCAGGTCGACGCCCCGAGCGTCTCGCGAAACTGGGACCAACTCGACGGCCGGGCCGCTCAGAGCCTCCCGGCGGGCGGGGTCCGCGTCGTGTGCATGGAAGAGCAGCGTCCTGGCACTAGACGCCGGAGCCTGGGCGAGGACGGCCGCGCCGGCTGGGGTTCGCAGGTCGGCGTCGAGCACGACCCGAATCGGATCTTGTCCTGCGACATGGCGCACCGTGAGCGCCGGGTCGTCGGCGAGGACGGTCCCCACTCCCACCAGGATTGCGTCGCTTTGCTCGCGCATCCGGTGGGTCTCGGTTCGAGCCTCCTCGCCGGTGATCCATTTCGAGTCGCCTGTGCGAGTGGCGATCTTTCCATCCAGCGTAACGGCCGCCTTCAGCGTGACGAAGGGAAGCCCGGTCCTGATGTGCTTGGCAAAGTCAGCGACGAGCGCAGTGCATTCTTGTTCCATCAGTCCGACCTCGACCTCGACGCCCGCGCTGCGCAAGCGATCGATGGCCCCTGCGACGTGTGGCGCTGGGTCGCGGCACCCGATCAGAACGCGCGCAATGCCGGCCTCGAGGATTGCCTCGGTGCACGGACCGGTGCGGCCCTGGTGGTTGCAGGGCTCCAAGGTCACGAAGAGCGTCGCCCCCTCAACCGAGGCGCCGGCGTTTTCGATGGCATCGACCTCGGCGTGCGCCTCACCAGCCCGGTGGTGATGCCCCACGGAGAGGAGCTTCCCATCGCGAACGATGGCGGCCCCGACGCGCGGGTTCGGGCTTGGACGGCCGCGCTTGGCCTCCTCGACCGCCTGCTCCATCACCTCGCGCTCGAAGTCCGACCACATGTCAGTCCTTGAGCTTGGTGAGCTCTTCGAGGAACTCCCCGATGTCTTGAAAATCCCGGTAGACGCTGGCGAAACGAACGTAGGCGACCGGATCCAGGCCCCGGAGCTCGTGCAGGACATGCTCTCCCAGCCGCACCGAAGGAACCTCCTGTTCTCCAGTGTCCACGAGCCAGCGCTCGACCTGGTGTAGGAAACGCTCGAGCGCGTCGGCCGAAACCGGGCGCTTCACGCAGGCTCGCCGGAGGCCAGCAAGCAGCTTGGCGCGGTCGTAGGGCTGACGGCGGCCGTCGTTCTTGATGATGAGCGGCAGCGTCTGTTCCACCCGTTCGTACGTGGTGTAGCGCCGTCCGCAATGCTCACATTCGCGCCGGCGTCGCGTGACCTCTCCTGCCTGCGAAAGGCGCGAGTCGATCACGCGGTTTTCCAGCGTTCCACAGTAGGGGCAGCGCATATCCGGGCACAAGCTAGCGCCCGCGCCGAGGCAGGGCAACGTAGCGTGCCGTGGTCACACGCGAATGAGGCGGACGAGCGATTCCAAGTGGGCGGTGTGGGGAAACATGTCGAATCCGATGAGGCGGTCGATGCGGTAGCCTTTCGCCGTGGCGAGGCGGAGGTCGCGGGCAAGCGTTGCGGTGTCGCACGAGACATAGACCACGCGTGTAGGACCGGGCAGCACATCGCTGTGCTCGAAGAGTGCCCTCGCGCCTTGCCTCGGGGGATCGAGGACGAGCACGTCGTACCGCCCCTTGGGCGGTTGGTTGGCATCACCGACCGCGACACGCGCGTGCAGCCCCCTGCGCTTCAAGTTCCCCTGGCACGCCTCGACTGCCCGTGGGTCCTGCTCGACAGCAACTAGGGTCTTGGCCTGCGCGGCGAGCCCGACCGTGAAGTTGCCGATGCCCGAATGGAGCTCGAGGACCCGCAATCCGGTCGCGTTAGCGAGCTCGACGACCGCGTCGACGAGCCTGGCGTTGATCGCGTCGTTGGCTTGCGAAAACGCCCCTGCCGGACCTTCGAGCGCGACGCCCTCTCCCATCGGAAACACGACATGAGTTTCGCCCCAGGTGGCCGGACCCCCGGTGTCGTTGGTTCGGAGCGTCACCCCGGCGATTACGGGTCGCTCGGAAAGTGCATCACAGGCTTCAAAGAGCTCTGGCGCCTGGTCGGCGCGGGCGTAGAGGTCCACCACGACGCGGTCCGCTCCAGTGAGCTGAAGCTGAATCTCCCCGTCGCCCCGAAGCGAAGAGGCGAGACACTCCCGCACCGCGCTCCAAGCCTCGCGCAGCGGGTCCACCAGCACGATGCATTCACCGATGTCGGCGACGTGCTTCGAATGGAGCTGCCGGTAACCGATCGTGCCTCGATGCCAGGCGAGCCGCGCGCGGCGCCGGTACGCGAGTGTTGCCGTGGACGCGACCCATTCGATCTCTGTGTCATCGGCACCCGGTAGACCTCGGCACGCATCTCGAAGGAAGCTCCGCTTGATGTCCCGCTGAAGCTCGGGGCTGGCGATCATCAGCGGGCACCCGCCGCAGCGCGGCGCGTCGGCACAGGGTGGCGCCTGGCGCTCGGGAGCCGCGCGCAACACGCGTGTGAGGTGACCTCGGGCGGCGCCCCGCTTGGACGATGTCAGCGCTATCTCGACGCGCTCACCGGGCAATGCTCCCGGCACCAACACGATGCCGTCCGGGGTCTCGACGACCGCGTCGCCCCCTCGGCCGACTGCACGAACGTCGCCCTCCACTAACGGTTTACTGGGCATTAGTACTGAAAATACTGGGTGGGCAATCCCTCTTCGAACAGGAATCGGAATTCGCCATCGAGCACGGCGCGGCGTTCGTCGGCATCTTTGTTGTCGACCAGCACGACGTTTGTGAAGACGGCGAAGGTCTCTTCGGTCTCGTTGTGCATCCAGGGCACGTACAGCTCGTCGAAACGAATCGTGCCCGAAGCCGCGCCGTAGACAACCGGAAGGCGAGCGATCCCTGGGCAGGTTGCGTTGAGATACAGCGTCATCTCGACCGGCGCCGCCAGGCCTCCGAGGTCGATCTCAGCGCCGAGCATGCTCTCCTTCACCATCTGCGGATCGCGAATGAAGACCGAGATGCCGTCGGTGTAGGATTGGATGTCGCTGCCCCGCTGCACGATGATGTCGATGATCTCGACAGAGGCGCTCGGCTGCATTGCGAAGAAGTCAGGGTTGAGCTCGAACGGCTCGCCGTTGAGGCCGCAGTCCGGCGCCCAGACTTGGCCGATCGCGTTGCCCTCCCCGGTGCCCTTCGCGCAGCCTGCTGCGAGCACCAGGCACAGGCCGAATGCGCAGAGATCATGCGATGAAGCCGCCACCAATCACCTCTTCACCACGGTATACCACCGCGGCCTGGCCAGGCGTAATCGCACGCTGAGGCTCGTCGAAGCGCACCTCGAATCCGTCGCCCGTCGGTGTGACGTCTGCGAGCGCGCCGCGATGCCGATATCGGATGCGAACCTCGCCCTGGAACGCATCTGCCGGGCGGCCCGCAACCCAGTGTGCATCGGTCGCCGTGAGCTGCTGATCATAGAGCTCGGACTCGTCGCCCACGACGACCTCGGCCGTATCGGGCACGATCCGAAGGACGTACCGGGCGCCGCCTCCACCGAGACCCAGCCCACGCCGCTGCCCGCGTGTGAAGTTGGCTACGCCCTCGTGATGGCCCAGCACAGTCCCGGCCGGATCGACGATGTTGCCGAAGGTCGTAGGACTTCCCTGGCGGTTGATGAAGTCGCCGACGCCGCCGTCTGGGACGAAACACAGCTCCTGGGACTCCGGCTTGTCCGCGTTGGGCACGCCTAGACGCCGTCCGGCCGCGCGCACCTCGGACTTTGTCAGGTTTCCGAGCGGAAAGACGAGGGTTTCGAGTGTCGACTGGGGCAATCCAAATAGGAAATAGCTTTGATCTTTGTCGTCGTCCCGGCCGCGTAGGAGGCGGAGTTGGCCATCGTCGGCCCGCTCGAGGCGAGCGTAGTGTCCGGTCGCGATGTGCGTTGCGTCGAAGCGGCGAGCCACGTCCGCCAAGTACGTGAGCTTCACCGTGCGGTTGCAGCTCACACAGGGGATCGGCGTGCGCCCTGCCTGGTACTCGGTGATGAACGGATCGACGACGTTCTTCCGAAACGCCTCTCGCTCATCGAGGACGTAGTGGGGGATGCCGAGGTGCTCACAGGTGCGGCGGGCGTCGTCGCGGTCTTCAGGAGCGCAGCATCGTCCCACCTGCTGCTCGCCCTCTGCGTCCCAGAGATGGAGCGTCACGCCGACCAAGTCATGGCCGGCCTCGCGCAACAACGCTGCAGCGACGGAGGAGTCCACCCCACCGCTCATCGCTACCAGCACTCTCTTCACTTCAGACATTGGAACCGGATACTGAACAAACCTACCGTGGGTCGTTACACTTAATGGAAACAGTGATCTCCAGCAAGGAGCACATTTTTAAGCTTGTAATATCATCTAGTTGCCATCAAAAACATCAAAACAAATCAAGTTTATTGCCTGAGAGTTAAAATTTGCTTGAGGTTTTAGGTGCCGCCTCGGGCGAGGACTTGCCGAAAGACCTGTGATGCCGTCTCGATATCCGGCGTCGTGGTCTCCATACCTAAACTGATTCGAACCGCGGAGCCAGCGCGCCACTGTTCATCCGGATACATCGCACGAATCACAGCGGAAGGCTCCTGGAGCCCCGATGAGCAGGCCGCCCCGGTCGAAAGGCAAAGCCCCTCCATGTCGAGTGCCGCGACGAGAAGCGGACCTTTCCAACTCCGGAAGCTCAGGTTGGACACGGTGCCCGTCCGGCGGCCGCCACCATTGCGGACGCCACCTAGCTGCACCAGCGTCGCTTCGATGCGGTCGCGAAGCTGGGTGACTCGGGGCTGGTCGGCGAGTCGGTCCTCGGTCAAACGGCATGCGGCCCCGAACCCCACCATGCTCAGCGTGTCCGGCGTTCCCGGGCGCCGTCCGCGCTCCTGGGAACCACCATCGAGTATGGGCTCGAGGTCGAGGCCGCGCCGCACCCAACAGGCGCCCGCTCCCGCGGGCCCGCCGATCTTCTGCGCGGCGATGGCCACCGCGTCGGCTCCGAGAGCGCCGACATCGACTGGCAGCTTGCCGAGCGCTTGGGTCGCATCGATGAACAGGCGCGCCCGGCGCTCTCGGCAAGCCTGCGCGTATTCGTGGACGGGAAACACCGTGCCCGATTCGTGGTTCACCCACTGAATGGCGACGAGCGTGTCGGGGCCCAGGTGAGGTGCCAGCTCATCGAGGCGCGGTGGTCGGCCTTCGACGACGCTGAGCGCGATGACCTCGCGCCCTTCAGTGCCTAGCCGCCGCACGCTTTCGGCGACGGCTGGGTGCTCGACCTCGCTCGTGACGACCCGAGCCCGCCCGGTGGCAAGCCCCCGGATTCCGAGATTGCAGGCCTCGGTGCCTCCACCGGTCAGGACCAGGTCCGCCGCAGCGGCCCCGATCGATCGCGCAATATCTTCGCGAGCCGCCTCGAGCAATTGCCGCGAGGTGCGTCCCGCGGCGTGTGTGCTCGACGGATTGGCCCAGGCCACCGGCGCGGCGGCTTCCATGGCACGCCAGACCGAATCGGGCGCGGGCGCCGCCGCGTGGTGGTCGAGATAGATCACGTCGACGGTGTCTCGGGGCGCTCAGGGACCCGCCCCACCCGAAGCTCGACGAGGGTCCCGGATAGCTGCCGCTCAGCGACCTCCCCGGCAGGCGGGCTTGAAATCTCGATGCCTCCACCAAGCGCTTCGGTGACCCGCCTTGCGAAAGCCAGGCCCAGCCCGACGCCACCGTGGTCGCGGGTGACCGAGCCATCCACTTGATAGAAGGGCTCCATGATGCGTGCGATGTGCTCGGGACGAACGCCGGGGCCACTGTCCGAAACCGCGAAGAGCAAGTGGTCCTCGCCCTCGGGGCGGACCTCGACTGCAACCTCGCCGCCGGTTGGCGTGAACTTCGACGCGTTGTCGAGCACGTGCACCATGGTTTGAAGGAGCTTGTCGGGATCGCCCTGCGCAGGCATCGGGTCTTCCGGAACACGCTCGACGAGGATCACATCGCGCTCGTCGAGCTTCGGACGAATCTGATCGAGCGCTTTCAACGCCACCTCCCGGAAGTCGTACGGGCGGGTGTAGTAGTGCATGCGCCCGGTTTCGAGGGAGCTGACGTCGAGCAGCGTATCGACGACCGAACGAAGCCGCTGTGTCGACGACTCGATGGAGCCCAGGCACTTGCGTTGCAGGTCGGTCAACGGACCAAGCTCTTCATTGAGAAGGAGGCGTAGGTAGCCGACGACCGGTGTCATCGGGGTGGCGAGCTCGTGACTCACGTTCTGAAGAAACTCGCGACGAAGTCGCGCGATGTCCTCGAGCCTCTTGTTGGTTTCGGAGAGCTCGACGATCTTTTTCTCGAGACGCTCGACGATTTTTTGCGTCCGCTCGCGCAGAAGCCGATCACTGCCGTCGTCGGCCCACTCCCGATGCCCCCCGAGGAACTGCGCGATGGTCTCGGCGAAGTGCGCCGCATCGATCGGCTTAGCGATGAAGCCGTCGCAGCCCACCGCAAGTGTAGAGTCCCGGTCCCCTTCGGCCGTAATCGCCACTATCGGGACGTCCTGGAGTGCTGGCATTCCGCGCAGGCGCAAGGTCACCTCATATCCGTCGAGGTCAGGAATGTTGATGTCCACCAGGACGAGATCCGGTAAGGTGTCCCGAGCCAGTTGGATGCCTTCGACACCGCCCTCCGCTTCGATCACGTCATGCCCGGCCGCGCCGAGCAGCTTCTGCACGAGGCGCCGATTGTTGGGGTCGTCCTCGATGTGCAGCACACGAGCCATTGGCGCCGAATCCTATCAGTCTCTCGCGCGGCAGGCACGCGGGGCTCTTGCGCCTTCCGTACCCGGGCTTGCCGGACGCGGGGACGGTGGCTAGGAATCGGGTATGGCACGACGATTGGTTGAGCAGCTCGTCGACGCCGGACTCGTGACCGAGGCCCAGGCGCGCAGTAGCGACTCCAGTGATCGGCTGCTGCCCTCGGGGCAGGTCGTTCAGAATCTCGTCGCTGCGGGCCTCGACGAACGCGCCTTGGCGGGCTTCTTCGTCTCCCTCGGCTTCGGCCCGATGCTCCAATCGGCAGAGCTGGCTCGCGCTGACGGGAACCTGGTTCGTCGTTTGCGGGCGGTCGACGCGCATGATCTCTGTGCGATGCCACTGCGGCCGAGCCCCGCGGGTGCAATCGTCGCAATGGCTGATCCAACCGATGAAGGTGCCGTGACCAAGCTCAGCGTGGCGCTTGGTGGAAGCATCTTGCCAACCGTGGCGAAGCTCTCCGATCTGCTTGCGTCGATCGATCAGGCCTATCCACCGGAGCGCGGCCCCATTGTCACGGACCCGGTGGCCGTGCCTCGTTTTCGAACGCCGAGCGACGTCGTGCCGCTCGTTCAGGAAAAGGCGAATGTCGGTACGGATGAGACGCTCTCGGCGTTTGACCCTTCGCTCTCGGAGCTTGCATCGAGCGCAAGCCCTGCCTGGGATCGCGCCTGGAATCGTTCGACCACCGAACGCGAAGTCTCGCTGACGCCGAAGTCGAGCCACATCCCATT
>JBGUEF010000078.1:0-11376 GCA_041821485.1 Deltaproteobacteria bacterium | reverse complement strand
ACGACGTCGACGCGAATCGCATCGGCATCGCAGGCTTCTGCATGGGCGGCGGCTTCGCCCTGATCGCGGCGGCCGACCAATCCTTCGCGGTCGCCGCCCCCTTCTACGGAGCGGTCCCGAACAAGGCCTCCCGGCTCGAGGGCCTCTGCCCCACCATCGCCCAGTTCGGAGAAAAAGACACCGTCTTCCTCCCCCAGGCCAAACGCCTCGCCCGCCACCTCGAAGAGCTCGGCATCGAACACGAAGTCCACATCTACGAAGAAGCCGGCCACTCCTTCATGAACCAGCTAGCAGGCCCCCTAGCCCCATTAGCCCGCCACACCCCCATCCACGCCTTCTACGACGCCGACACCGAAGCCAAAGCCTGGGCAAAGCTCCTAGACTTCTTCCAACGGCACCTCCCCAAATGACGCCAGCCTGGACAAGGGGGACTGTCCCCTCCCTGATCTCCGACAACCCAGCCCAACAATTAACCCCTCGAAAAAGGGGACTGTCCCCTTTTATTCGCTGAACAGGTTGTCGACGTCGGCTTTGGTCAATCCCTTGAGGGGGCTGCCTTCGGTCGAGAGGACGTTGCTCACTAGCTCTCGCTTCTTCGCCGAGAGCTCGAGGATTTTCTCTTCGACGGTGCCGGCGGCGATGAGTTTGTAGACGTTGACGTTCTTAGTCTGGCCGATGCGGTGGGCTCGGTCGGTGGCCTGATCTTCGACGGCGGGGTTCCACCAGGGGTCGAAGTGGACCACGGTGTCGGCGCCGGTGAGGTTGAGGCCAGTGCCGCCTGCCTTCAGCGAAATCAGGAAGACAGGGACGCTCGGGTCCTCGTTGAAGTGGTCGACCCGCTCGATGCGGTCCTTCGTCGAGCCGTCCAGGTATTCGTATTGGACGCCGTCGGTGTCGAGGGCGGCTCGGATGTGGTTGAGCATCTCGACGAACTGGCTGAAGACCAGCACCCGGTGATTGCCGTCCACGGCTTCGTCGATGATCTCGCGAAGCGCTCCGAGCTTGCCACTGTCGTCCGCTTCGAAATTGGTGTCCGGCAGCTTCATGAGCCTCGGGTCGCATGCGACCTGCCGCAAGCGGGTGAGCGCGGCGAGAATCTGAATCTGCGCTTTGCTGACGCCCTTCTTCTCGACCTCGCTGAGAACGCTCTTGCGGACCTGACCGAGGACCTGCTTGTAGAGCTTGGCCTGCTCCTCGGCGAGCGGCACGATCATCTCCTGCTCGATCTTGTCCGGCAGGTCCGCGGCGACGTCGCGCTTCAGACGCCGCATGACGAAAGGCTTGATCGTTGCCCGCAATCGTTGAGCGGTTTCCATGTCGCCGCGATCGATCGGGCGGGCAATGCGCTCCTCGAAGGTCTTGAGCCGCCCGAGCAATCCAGGCGACACGAAGTCGAAGATGCTCCAGAGCTCGCTCAGGCGGTTCTCGATCGGCGTACCCGTCAGAGCCAGCCTCCGCTCGCTGCTCAGCTTCTTGGCGGACCGCGCGGTCTGGCTCATCGGGTTCTTGATGTGCTGCGCTTCGTCCAGAATCACATAGCGAAGGTCGAGCGCCTGCAGCAACTCCTCGTCGCGGCGAAGCAAGGCGTAGCTGGTGATCATCACGTCGGCCTTTTCGAGCTCGGGCGCGTTCTGGCTGCGATTCGGTCCCTGCCACACCACTGTCTTGAGCCCTGGCGCGAACTTGGCGATCTCGCGCTGCCAGTTCGGCACGACCGACGTCGGCGCGACCACGAGGTTGAGCTTGCGCTTGTACTTGCTCTTCGCCCAGAGGAGCAGTGCGATGGCCTGAACGGTCTTGCCGAGGCCCATGTCGTCGGCGAGGATGCCGCCGCTGTTGAGCTCATGCAGAAAGACGAGCCACGAAAATCCGTCTTTCTGGTAGGGACGCAGATCGGCCTTGAGGGTTCGCGGCTTGGCGACACTCGGGATCTCGTCGATGTCTTCGATCTTCGCGAACAGCGTCTTGGCGGACGCCGACACCTTGGCGTTGTCCACCATCTTCAAGAGGTCTTGCACACGCCCCACCTGCGAGAGCGGAAGCTTGTCCTTCATACCGGCCGTCGCGTAGATCTCGGCCATCCGCGTGAGCACGTCGCCCACCTTGTCGGGGTCGATCGGTGCATACGTTCCGTCTTCGAGCTGAACCAGGCGCCGCCCGTGCTCGAGACAAGCCCGAAGCTCCTCTTCGCGCACGACCGCACCACCCGACTCGAACTTCATGTCGAGGTTGAGCCAATCGACTCCACTCGACACGCGCATCTGCGGCATCACCGATTCGTTACGAATCGTGACATCCACCAAGTCGTCCGGAATGAAGCGGTCCCAGTCTTCGGGAAGCTCGCCGATACCGTTCGTCCAGAACGCGATCGCGTCGTCGCCGGAAGCTACGAGCTCTTCGCCCGATTCCGACACCTCGAAATTCTGGTTGAGCAGCGCCTGGACGCCCGCCATCTCCGCACCGACGTCACGGCGCACGACGCGCGGCCGCCCTTGGCCACGCTTCGGGGGCAGAAACGCCAACGGCGAGGGGAAATCATCCGGTGGAACGTCGAACTCCTGATCTTCGTAGCGCACGTACAGCCGAACGCGCGCATCGATGATGTCGCCGTTGGCCTTGAGCTCGAAGCGCGGCTTCTGATCGACGAGATCGGCCACCGAGCTCAAATCAGGGAGCTCCGCACCAAGCAGCGCGGCAACCCGCGGAATGGACTCACCGAGCAACTCCGGAAGATCGTCGTGCGACTGCACCATCGCTGGCGAGCGGTAGAGCCGCTGAAGCCAGGCCGGAGTGACCAACTCGCTCACGGGCCGCGCCACGCCCTCCGTGGTGTCGATCTGCCAGCCGGGTGTGCCCTCGAACCAGGCCCCGCTCGACAGCGCAAAGCGGCGCTTGTTGCTTTCGAGGTAGAACACGACGCGTACGCGCAGGCTGTCGCCGTTGGCCGGGTCGAGCTCGATCCGGGGCTTCAGCGCCTCGTTCGCAAACCGCAGCTCCATCGAGGCTGGCTCGAGCAGCACGCGCCGGTCGCTGAGCATCTCCACCACCTCGGCCGCATCTTCGCCACGAAGCTCGGCCGTCGTGGGCTGCCCGCGGTTGATATTCCGGGCGAGCGCTCGAAAAAGCGGACGCTCGTCGATCGACACCATGTTGAACGCGCCGAGCGCGTCATTGATCGGCACCGCGCTCCGAGTACCAGACAGCACGGGGGTGACGGCGATGGAAGCAGGACGAACGGTCATGCGGTATTCGAACTCGAGGGGCTTCGGGAGCGCCTCGGCGGGGAGCCAAGCGTCCATCGGCCCTCGTGCCTCGCCGCGCCTGGCCTGAAGCTCACGCGGCGACAGGACCTCGAGTGGGCCACCCTCAGCGCCACCTACGCCACGACGTCGCCGTCGAGACCGCCGCCTCTTGCCGCCCACAGAAACCGTCCCCGGGACGTGCACCGGCTCGGCTTTCTTCTTCTTTTTGCTCTGCTGCTGCTGCTGCGGACCCTTCGCGCGTGGCGGTCGCACCTCGTCGCGCAATGCGACCATCACCGCGGCGACATGCTTGCAATGCCCCGTCGGCCCGCGCCATCCCGGACAGGTGCAACTCGACTCCCAGCTGTCACCTTCATCGCTGTAGCTCACAGCCGTGTGATACGGCTCATCGGCCGTGCGCACGGAGATCTCCCCGCTCGCTGAATGCTCGTCCTCTTTGAGGTTCTCGACCGCCTTGCGCCGCGCATACAGACGCCCGCGCAAGAACGCGTTGCCGCCCGTGACGCGTTGAATCGACCGATCGCTCATCGAAGCGAGCTTCTTGGCCACCGAGGTGGTCGGTTCACGCCAAGTGGGCGCTTCTTCCGCCAGCGCGCTCGGCGCAGCGTCTTCTTCTACCGTTTCTTGGAGAGCAGTTTCGGCCATCGAATGAGGGCTGTGATCAGCCTGAATGGTCTGTGGTTGGAGGCTAACGGGACCTGCACGGAACTACGCGCCTTGCGTCTTTCCCCTCGCGGCGTCGTTGCTCGTTCTACCGTGGAACCCCGGTGTAGGCCGCAACCGCCGCTAGATCGTGATCTTACACGCCCCAGGGAAGACTGCAACTCCCTGCTGCCCCCACAGGGGGGAACGGCCTAATCCGAGGCGCGGACGAGGGCGTCGGGCAGCAGGAGCGAGGGGTTTCCGGTCGAAAACACCCACAGCTGATGGGCAGCGCGCGTTGCCGCGATATGGAGGAGATGCCGAGTCTCGTTGTCGGTCGGGAAGGTCGAGCGGTTGCATTCGATGATGACCACGTAGTCGAACTCGAGGCCTTTGACCTGGCGCACGTCCGTGACGTCGACCCCCGGACGGAAGGGGAAGTCCTGGTCTGCGATGCGGCGGAGGTTCGGCACCTCCCCGTGACGGAGGCCCTTGTAATAGATATCCGCCTGCTCCGGGTAGCGGGCGATGACCGCGACCGAGGAGAGCGGCTCCGAGCTCACGAGGCTGCGAAGCGCCTCGGAAAGGAAGCCCACGGCCTCACCGCTGCCCCCAAACTGGAAGAGTTCCACCGGCGCGCCGTAACGGATGGCGTCCCCCGAGACTTCGTTGCGAAGCGGCCCGAGGACGTCGGTTGCAAAGTCGAGGATCTCGTGGGTCGAGCGGTAGCTCAACTTGAGCGGTTCGATCTCGATGTGATCTAGCTTCAGCTCCTCGAGCACGTGCCGCCAATCCGAGAAGCCGTTGTCGAGATGGAGCTTCTGCGCGATGTCGCCTGCGAGCGTCACGCTCTGCTGCTCGGTTGCCGTATCGAGCACGACCGCCAACTCGACCGGGCTCATGTCCTGGGCCTCATCGACGAAAATGTGCTCGTACTCGAGCGCCGCTCGCCGCCCCGAAAGCGGACCACGGAGGGTTTGAAAAAGTCGAAGCAGAAGCGCGTCGTCCTCACGGTCGAGCTCTGCCGGCTCGTTTTCATCGACACCGTCCACGCCCACGCTACGGGTATGCGGCTCGTCATCTTCCTCGATCGCCTCTTCGTAAGCCATCAGCGCACGGGTCGAATGCCGGCTGCACCAGGAGTGCGCCCACTCGATTTGCTTGTCGGTCAGCGCGTCCGGGGCCCAGCGAGCAAACGTGTCGGTGAGACGCGTCCGATCGGTCACGAGGTCCGCCCACGCCGTCACGACATCGTTCGTTCGCGTCGACCAATGATGGCAAATGCGCCCCACAGCATGCCGGATGCCGATCGGAACCTGCTGTGCATCGCCGTCGCGGTCTTGGAGCCACTGCGAAAGCAGCTCAACTCGGACACCGAGCGGCTCGGCGGCCGTGCCCCGCCAAATCCGCTCTACGAGAGAGCCGCCCTCGCCCCGCTTGGTTTGTTCGAGGATTTCCGCCTCGACCCGATCGGCCAGGTCAGCAACGTACTGATCGATCGCGCGCAGCATCGCCGGATGCTTCTTCATCCGGACGACATGCGTTGGCGTGTCCTCCACGTAGCGTGTCGTCAGCTTCGGAATATGGCGACGGCGCTGCTGCTCGGCCCATCTCTGAAAGGTCTGGACGGGCATGTCGGTGACCCCGAGCGCCGGCAGAACGCGAGAGATGTACCGCACCAGCGCGTCGTTGAAGACGATCACCAGCATCTGATCCGCGCGGAACCGCTGCGGGTCCTGGAAGGCGAGGTACGCGAGGCGGTGGAGTCCAATCGTGGTCTTGCCGCTACCGGCGCCGCCTTGAATGACGACGAGGCCTGACGTGGGCTGGCTGATCAGGTCGAACTGCCGCGGGTCGATCAGGGCCGTGATCTCCGAGAGATGCTTGTCCTCACGAAGATCCTCGTCGCCGATCCCGAGCTGGCCGGGCCGATGATGCGATTCGGGACGCATCGCCGCCCCCTGCCCGCCCGAAAGCTTCGTCGTCAGATCGGCCACGCGCCGCCAGAGGTCGTCGCGCGAGCGCCGGAAAGTCCCCTGAGGGCTGCCAATGCGGCGTAGCTTGCCGGTCGTGATCGACAGATTGCGGCGGACGAGCACTTCTCCCTCGACCTCGCGGTCGCCGAAGATCTCGTCGTAGTCGTCTCCCTCTTCATAGCGGTAGTAGACCCGGCTAACCGGGGCGTCCCGCCAATCGACGATGCGAACCCCGGTCTTGGGATCGAGGAACGTGCTGCGGCCAATCAAGATCTCGCGCTTGCGGCCTTCCTCCTCGAGAATCATCCGGCCGAAGTACGGCGATGACGGATCCACTGCGCCTTCGGTGACCTTCGCTCGACGCTGCGCCACCTGCTGAAGCCGCTCCATCTCCTCGACCAGCGGCGGGATGTCCTCGAGCCGCGCTTCGCCAATCTGGTCGCGAAGCGCGATCAGCTCGGCGTCGTAGTCGATGAGCTGGCCCCGGTGCGTCGGGCGGCTCGACTTGGCCGTTCGATGCACACGGGCGAGAACTTTCTCCTCCTGGGCGACGATTTCGTCCATCTCCGCATCTGCGGGGGGCGCTTCCGCTCCAGGTTGTCGATTGAGCTCAGCCTGCTTCATTTTGCGTGTATCAAGGACGAATCAAGTCCCGTTTAGGCGAATTCGGGGACGAGTAGCACGATTCGCGCGCCTCTCCAAGCACGAACGGAAAGCGCAATGCTTTGGGGCAGATGCGTCAGCCGAATGGCTTGAGAAGAATCTTCGATCGGCGGCCCTGATCGTACGCGGAGCGCCGCGCCTCGGGCAGGTCGCCGAGCTCGCAATTCTCGAAACCACGCTCCCGAAACCAGTGCGAAGTCTGCGTCGTGAGGACGAACAAGCCCCGCAAGCGCTGGGCCTCGCATTGCCGTTCGAGGTAGTGCAGAAGTTGATCGCCTCGGCCGGATGTTTGGTACTCCGGATGCACGACCAGGCAGGCCAGCTCGGCGATTGAGTCATCAGGATACGGATACAGCGCGGCGCAGGCGACGACCATCCCGTCACGTTCGATCACGGTAAACCGGTCGAAATCGTTTTCGAGCATCTCCTGCGATCGACGCAGCAGGATTCCCTGCGCTTCGAGCGGCTCGATCAGCGCGAGGATGCCGCCAACGTCGCCTTGAGCCGCAGAGCGAACCCCCTCGAAGGTCTCAGAGGTCACCATCGTGCCGACACCGTCGCGGGTGAATAGCTCGCGGAGGAGCGAACCGTCGCTTTGGCGTGCGACGAGATGCGCACGCGGCACTCCGCCTCGGCACGCTTGAATCGCCGCAGCCAAATGGCGCTCCACGTGATGCCCGAGGTCGCGGCCGGAGCGGAGGATCTGCTCGGCTTCGTGCGGGCTGAGCTGCGATGGGGGCAGACCCTCCGCATCGAGCACGCCATCTCCTTCGAGCAAGCCGATCAACTTGTCGGCACCTAGAGCCGTAGCCGTGGCAGCCGCAACATCATGACTACTGATATTGAACGCCTCGCCGGTCGCGGAGTACCCAATCGGGGTGAGCACCACGATCGCGCCGTCATCGAGTCGCTGCCGGATTGCATCGGCATCGATGCGGCGGGGCTTGCCGGTGTATTGATAGTCGACCCCATCGACGACGCCGACCGGCTGCGCCATCACGAAGTTACCGGTCGCCACCCGAAGCCGCGCACCGGCCATCGGCGAGTTGGGCAAGCCCATCGACAAGAGCGCCTCGAGCTCAACCCGTGTGGCGCCGACAGCCTCTTTAACGCACTCGAGCGCCACCTCGTCGGTCACCCGCAAACCGCCCTCGAACCGGGGCTCAACACCGCGCCGGGCCAGCGCCTCGTCGATCTGAGGACGGGCACCGGCCACGAGCACGACGCGCACGCCGAGCGAGTGCAGGAGCGCGACATCATAGAGGAGCGTCCGCAAGTCCTTCGAGGCCAAGGCCTCGCCGCCGAACATGATCACAAACGTCCGCCCGCGATGCGCGTGGATGTACGGCGCGCTCGCTCGGAAATGTTGGACGAATGGGTCGACTTTGGGGCTCATGCGGACTCGATGCAGAAGCGTTGAATCAGGTTTGCGTACACGTCGGTGGCACGCTCAATAGCCGCAATGGTGACATATTCGTCGGGTTGGTGCGCAACGGCGATGTCCCCTGCGCCAAGGACGAGCGTCTGCAGCCCCAATTCCGTGAGAAACGGCGCTTCGGTTCCAAACATCGCGGTCTTGGCTGAACACCCGCACAAGGTCTCCACCGCACCAGAAAACTCCGTGTCCGAAGGCCCGGCAAACGCGTCCGCGTAGCCGCCAATCGCACCCACATCAAACGTCCAGGGCCCGCCGTCGAGCGCATTCGCCACGACGTCGCGAAGCTCGGCAACCACGGCCGGCCGCTGCATCCCTGGCAGCAAACGGACATCGACGTCGAGCTTGCACTCGGCGCAAATCCGGTTGGGACTATCGCCGCCGGTGATGCGTCCGAAGTTGAGCGTCGGGGTGGGAACCTCGAAATCGTCGTCGCGGTAGCGCTCTCCGATCGTGTCACGCCATGACTGCAAACCCGCTAGCACCAGATGCAGCCCCTCGATCGCATTCACACCGAGCGCCGGATTGCTCGCATGGCCAGCCCTGCCTCCGACTGTGACCTGCACGTAGAACACACCCTTGTGCTTTCGAATCGGCTGGAGGCCGGTCGGCTCACCAATGATCGCGTACCGGCCCAAGCGCTCTCCCTGTTCGACCAAGGCTCGCGCGCCGTTCATCGTGCTCTCTTCGTCCGCAGTGCCAAGGAGCGTGATCGGCGCTCGGAGCTGGCCCGGCTCGAAGCGCGCGATCGCATGAAGCGCCGCCGCGAAAAAACCTTTCATGTCCGCGGTGCCGAGCCCGTGAAGCTTGCCATCCCGCTCAGTCAGCACGAATGGGTCGTCGGTCCAGCGCTCGGCGTTGTAGGGCACCGTGTCGGTGTGCCCGGACAGCACGAGACCGTCCTCGCCCTCACCCAGGGTGGCGATGAGGTTCGCCTTCCCCGAATCCCCGGGCAGCGCCTCGATCCGCACCGCGAACCCGAGCCCTGCGGCCCAGCCCGCCACGAGGTCGATGACCCCACGGTTCGATTGGTCGAAACGATCGTCCGGGGAGCTCACGGACGGCGTGGCGACCAACTGGCGAATCATCTCGACGGCAGGCGGAAGCATCTTCTCAACATAGCGCCGAACTGGTTCCGTCAAAATCCGGATTGCAGGCGGGCTCGGAGGGACTAGGTTGAGCGCATGAGCGACGATTTTGCGACGCGCGCAATCACCATCATCGAAGAGACCCACCGCGGCGAGCGGGCCTGGGATATCTACAGCCGGCTCCTCAAAGACCGCATCATCTTCCTAGGGACGCCGATCAACGACTTCGTCGCCAACGCGGTCATCGCCCAGCTCCTCTATTTGGAGAGCGAAGACGCGGACAAGGAGATCACCCTCTACATCAACAGCCCAGGCGGGATGGTGTCCTCCGGCCTCGCGATCTACGACACGATGAGCTACGTGCGCTGCCCCGTCTCGACCGTGTGCCTCGGGCAGGCCGCGTCGATGGGCGCGTTCCTCTTGGCGGCCGGCACCAAGGGCCTGCGCCGCGCACTGCCGCACAGCCGCGTCATGATTCACCAGCCACTCGGCGGGTATCAGGGGCAGGCCTCGGACATCGAAATCCACGCCAGAGAGATCCTCAACACCAAGAAGCGGCTGAACGAAATCCTGGCAGGCCACACCGGTCAAGACGTCGAGACCATCCGTCACGACACCGAGCGCGACAAGTTCCTTTCCGCCCTCGAAGCCAAGGCATACGGCATCGTTGACCAGGTGATCATGCCCCGCAAAGAGCAAGGGGTCGCCCCCGCGGCATGAGCACGCTCGAGGTCTGCCTGGTCCGGCACGGACAGTCGGTATCAAACGCCGCCGGGGTCTGGCAGGGTCAGGGGGATTCTCCGCTCAACGAGCTCGGGCGGACACAGGTCGAGGGGCTCCGCCACGCCCTTCGCGAGCAACGCTATGACCTGGTGCTGAGCTCGGACCTGAGCCGGGCCGCCGACACCGCCAAGGCCTCGGGAGTCGAAGTGGAGCACGACCGCGCCTGGCGCGAAATCCATGTCGGCGACTGGGAGGGGCTGACCATGGAACAGGTCGTCGAACGCTTCCCGGAGCAAATCGAGGCCCTCAAAGCACGGCAGAGCTTCGCCATTGGCGGGGGCGAGAGCTGGCCGGAGGTCTTCGAACGGGCCGACGCATCGCTAGCCGCGCTTCGCCAGCGCCTGCCCAACGGCGGCCGGGCCATCGTCTTCACCCACGGCGGCATCATCGCGGCCCTCCTCTCCGGCCTGCTCGGTGTGCGGGATCGATTCCCCTGGCCGCTCGGGCGGATGCGGAACACAGGCCGGACGACCCTCCGATTCTCGGGCGAACAGGTCGAGCTCATCTCCCACAACGACGACACCCACATCCCCGCCGAGCTTCGACAGAAATACGAGCCCCGCCCCGACCAAGTACTCGTCAGATTGACCTCCATAGCTGGCGATAGTGAGCTGGCTAATACAGGCACAACGGATTTCAACTCTGCAATCAAATCTGCACGGAAAACGGGTGCAGGTGGGGCGGTGTCGGTATCAGGCACGTCACATCAAATCGCCAACCTCGCTCAACAGACAGCGGACGCTTCAGTCAATGAATTCCGGTTTGTCGCGCCCGAAGAGCGCCGCTCGAGCGAGCTCCTTATCTCGGAGAATCATCGGATGCTGCTCGACTATGGGCTGCCGATCGTTCAGATCTGAAAAATGTGTTGCAGAAATGAAAAGTAAGCTGCCTCACGTCTGTACAGCTCGAATACAGTTGTAATTCATCTGTAAGGGTTATTCATGACATGTGTCGTTTGTGATCCAACGCACATTTGGAGGCACCCCTTCGGTCGATCGGGTGCAATTTAGGGGTTAAACCCACAGAACTTCGAAAATTTTTCAGATCTGAACAAAACGCAACCTGGGGAATCGGATGATCCCTATGAGATCATTCATGATTCCAAACATCGTGGAGTTGGCACGGTAGTAGCATATACAGAACTCGACATAGCGCTGCGGCGATGACGTACCCCCCACGTCCCCCGTAGTGCGGTTAGACCGGCGATTTGGCTTGTTTTCCCCCCACTTCATCCAAATCGCCATCTCTCTAACGGCCCGAAAGCCCCCCCTTTCGGGCCGTTACTTTTTAATTCCCCGAAAAAGGGGACAGTCCCCCGCATCCCTACTTACTTCTCTGGCCTCCCGTCGGGGCGCTCGGCTGCAAAATGGGGAGAGCTCGCTTTGTCCCTAATTACTTCACTACCTTCAGGTAGGAGGGGCGTTCGCCGGGCTTTGGCGGGGTCGACGGGGTCGTGTCGGCCTCCTCTACTGCTGGGAGGACCCTGAGCGAGGGGCGCTCCTCTATCACGGGCGGCGGCGGCTCTC
>JBGUEF010000077.1:0-11430 GCA_041821485.1 Deltaproteobacteria bacterium | reverse complement strand
CCAGAAAGTCGGAGCGCAACGAATTCAAAGGCCCTGTCAGCTTCGCGCCCCACGCGACATAACATCTAGTACCGCGCAATTGGGCTCTCGACGTGAGCCCGACGGGCTAAGAGAGTGCGCTGGGATTCACTTCGGACATGCTCACCCCTCGCGCGAGGCGAGCTGGGCCGCGACCAGGTTGGCGACGTTTCGCGCAGCGACCGCCTCGGTTTCCATGGTCGACACCGCGAGCTCCATCGCGTTCACCCAGTAGAGGCCATCGGCGAGACGGAAGGGAGGAAGCTCGTTCAGAGGCCGCAAGACGGGGTAGGCCTCCCAGCGGATCTGCTCTACCGCATCACGACTCTCGAAGACCTCGTCGAGGAACGAGTCCGTGACCTTCTCTCGGCTGAACAGTTTGTAGATGTGAGTCCCGTCGGGAGCGGTCGCGACGAGGCCGAGCGAGTTGAATGGGATGGCGTCGTCCTCGACCGTCAGTACCGCGTCGGGCAATTCGTTCGCACTGCGAAGGCCGAAGTAGCCAGCCCGCGGCGTCCCCTTGATGAAGGTCGCCCAAGTGATTTGGAATGGGTACTTGCTCAGCGACGATTCGGAGACCTCCATCCCCGACATGGAGAGCGTCGACGCACCCGCCGGCGTCGCGAGGACGACCACGTCGTGAGATGCGGACTGTCCGTCCGAGAGCTGCAGGGTGAGCCGCACGCCTTCCCTTGCGACGCCGATGACCTCGGCATCGGTCCGCAACGTCGCGCTTGCTTCGCGGACAAGCCCTTCGCACACGCGGCGGTTTCCGCCGCCGACCGAGAACAGCGTCCCCGCCAACCCAGCGCCTGCGAGCGCGATCGAGGTAGCGAGCCCGTTCATCGAGACATCCTGGCCGTACATGATGCGGCCGACAGGCGTGGCGTATTCGTCAACGAAGCGCCCCCGCACGCCGCTGTCGGCAAGCCACTGGCGCCCGTCGATCTGCAATAAGTCAGCGAGACCGAGCTCCGCGCACAGCGCCGCCGGAGAGTCGAACGCGGCGCCGCGCTCGAGGTGGTCGTAGATCTGGTTCCATTGTGCGACACCTCGTGCGACGGCCTTCTGTAGTCGCAGCGGTGCCATGACACCAAAGCGCCATACGGCGGCAAGGCGCGTGGCGAACGCGGAATCGTGCGTTCGAAACAGGAAACGCGCCCCATTCCAAACGCCGACGCTCTCCTCCCCACCCTCTTCGCGCTGGTGGGGCTCCACTCGCTCGAGCCCGAGCCGGTCGACGAAGCCCGCAACGTAGCGATTGGTCTCGTGAATGATCGTTCCGCCGGACTCGACCGGGGTTCCGCCCACGTCGATGGTCGCGAGTCGCCCGCCGAGTTGGACGTCTCGTTCGTAGAGAGTGATGGTCGCGCCCGCCCCCAGCGCCTCACGTAGGAACCACGCGGTAGAACAGCCAGCAATTCCCCCTCCAATGACCGAAATGCTCGAGGACACGGTCCGGAGAATAGGCGCGCGCCGAAGACCCTGCCAGCCCGGGGCCCGAGCGGGCCCTCTACGCGGTGACCCAGGCTTCGGTCTCGGCCCAACGGCGCGCGGTAACCTCGGCGTCTCGAGCGCCGGTGCTCGGGTCGACCGCCTTGCAGTCTCCGAAGTAGCGGCCGCCCTCGAGCACGGGATGCGCGGCGCGTCAGGCGACATAACATCTGGTACGGCGCGATTGGGCTCTCGACATGGGCCTGACGGGCTAAGAGAGCATTGAATAGATCCACGAACCAGGTTAAAGGACGCACGACCATACGGCTACTGTCGTCGGGTGCGATGAAAGGGAGAGGGGCTATGACCAAACAAGTGTTGCTGCGTGCGCTGACCGTGACCTGCGGGTTACTGGTGTTCCAAGGATGCAAGTCCGACACCGCGAAAGACGCAAAGGTAGATCCGGTTCTGGTGCTCGAAGCAGGCGACGAGCCAAGGGCACCCCTGCGCTACACGATCCAAGATGGATCCACGACGACCTCGACGATGGAGCTCACGACTTCGTCGATGACGACCACGACGAGCGCTGGCGCGGAAATCCCTAAGACGCCCAGCCTTCGGTTCGTGGTGTCCTCCGGCCCTGCCATCAAAGTCGAGAGCGGGGACACGCGCTTTGATATCCGGATCGTCAAGGCCGAAGCGATCATGCCTCCCGGAGTCGATCCCGAGGTAGAGAATGACTTCAATAGAAGCGCTGCGCTGCTCAAGGACGTAGGCGGTTGGGTCGAGGTCGACGATCGCGGGATCGTCCAACACACCGAGCTCAACCAAGCTGCAAAGAATTCGAATGTGCCGGCCCGGCTGCTCATGACGATCGTCCACGCTCGCACGTCGCTCGCGCGGATCATTCTCCCGGCCGAGCCCGTGGGGCTTGGCGCCCGTTGGGAAGCGCGCAAGGAGCTCAAGATCTATGGGTTCGAAATGCAGCAGGTCGACCGATACACGCTCACGGACAAAGTGGGTGACGAGGTGAAGCTCAACATCGAGATCGTGCAGACCGCGCCCAAGCAGACCCTGACCTTCGTTGAGGAGGGCGTAGAGTTCGCGCTCGAGTCGCTTTCGATGAGCGCTGAGGGCGATGTCGTCCTCAACCTCAACGCACTCGAGGGCAGGTCGCGCATCGCGGGTCAGTCGGCCGAGATCCTCACCGTTAAGACGGTCGAGAGCACTGAGCAAATCGAGCGCAACACCGCGTTCCAGCTCAGCATGGCTGTAAGGTACGAGGCCTCGACGAAAAAGGCCGCGGCCATCGAGGAAGCCACCACGAAGACCACCCCAGGTCAGTGATCGCGAAATGCATCGCGCAATCGAACGTGATGGCGAACAACAGGTAGAGCACGAAGGAGCATAGCCAGCTCAAAGGCCTGCGACCGACAGAGCCAGCGCGCAGACCCATCCCACCAAGCAACGGGTCATGCGGCGCACGTCGTCGCGCATAGTCGAAACAAACGCGGTCTCAGGCGCGCGCCACGCGACATAACATCTAGTACCGCGCAATTGGGCTCTCAACATGGTCCCAATGGGCTAAGAGAGCACATCCTGCGAATGCAAGGGCCAGCACCGCGCATGTGAGAAGCATGCCTCGCGCGGATGTGATCTTCTTTTTGATCACTGGGCTCTCCATTGCGGGGCTGCTCCACAGGCAGACACGGCGCGCTTCGACAAACGGGTTCGACACATCACACGGGAAGTGCAGGATCGACTTTTAACCGGAGACGGCTTCGCAGATCAATGCCGTTGGCCGCGGAGCATCGGTCTTGTGATCTGAATCACTGAGATGTCCGTCGATGATGCGCATCATCACGCATAGTAGCCCGCTGAGTCACACAACTTGAGGGAGCAACCGCTTCGACGTAGCCTGGCGGAATCATGATTGCCGCCGCTCTTCCCCTCATTTTCTTCTTTTCGGGTGTTTCCGCTCTGCTGTTCGAGAACCTCTGGTTCTACCAGGCCGGAATCACCTTCGGTAACTCGGTCTGGGCATCGAGCCTGGTGCTGGCGGGATTCATGGGGGGGCTCGCTCTCGGTAACGCCCTTGCGGCGCGGTTGAAGCCCGGCGGCTTTCGGGCGATTCGGGTCTATGCGTTGCTCGAGGTCGCTATCGGCGTTGTCGGCTTGGCCCTCGTGATCGCGCTGCCCTTGCTCACTTCGTTGCTGACGGACATCGTAGGACCCGCCCTGTCCGTGCCATGGTTGGCCAACCTCCTGCGTCTCGTATGCGCATTTCTCCTTCTAATGGTGCCGTCGACCGCGATGGGAGCCACCTTCCCGGTCATGGTGTCCGCTCTCTACCAAAGGGATCCGCGCTTCGGAAGCGTTCTTGGGCGGCTCTACGGTTGGAACACCCTGGGTGCCGTGCTCGGCGCCGTTGCGGGCCACATGGTTTTGCTCGAAGCGGTTGGGGTACGCGGGACAGCCTTCGTCGCGGCGGGGATCAGCGTTTCAGTCGCAGCGCTTGGCTTCGCGCTATCGAGGCGCTTCGAGAGTGGCGAATTGCAAACATTGGATGTTGGGCCCGCCGCCAAACTGTCGAAACCGGCGCTAGGGCTTCTCGTGGCTGCCGGGGTAGCAGGCTTCATCCTGCTGGGGCTGGAAGTGGTTTGGTTCCGCTTTCTCCTGCATTTCCTGTTCGGTAGCAGCGGGACCTTTGCGATTCTTCTGGCCGTCGTCCTGGCCGGTATCGGCCTTGGCGGCCTAGCGGGGGCAGGCATCGCGGCTCTACACAGCCGACCCGAGCGCTTGCTTCCCGGAGCTGCGCTCCTGACCGGTGCGCTTTGCGTCACGCTCTATCTACTGTTTCCGAGCGGGCCCAACGTCAGGACTTGGACGGATACCGCGACCCTAGCCCTGTCGTTGATGTTTCCGGTGGCCTTGCTTTCCGGCGTACTTTTCACTCTGCTGGGTTCGGCGATCAAGCGCGAAGAAGATCGCGAAACCCGCGCTGCAGGTTTGCTGACCTTGGCCAATACGACCGGCGCCATGCTGGGACCGCTCATTGTCGGCTTCGCGTTGCTGCCTGCGATCGGGATCGACCGGTGCGTGCAGCTGTTGGCGGGTCTCTACGCGGTAATTGGAGGGCTGACCTGGGCATCAGGCGCTCGACCGAAACGTCTGGCCGAATCGGTTTTCACGTACGGTGCCGGCGTGTTTCTCGTGCTCGTCGTCGCGCTCTTTCCGGCGGGCGATGTGCTGGAGCGGCATCTACGACCGGTCGTCGACCAGCACGCCGGAGAAGGCGCGGCGCGTCCCGTCGCGATGCGCGAGGGGTTGACGGAGACGATCATCTACATGGAAGAGAGCGCTTTTGGTGAGCCGATCGCGTATCGCATGCTGACCAACGGCTATTCGATGTCCTCGACCGATTTTAGGTCTCAGCGCTACATGAAGCTGTTCGTCTACCTGCCGATGGCGCTCCACCCCGATGCGAAAACGGCGTTGCTAATCAGCTATGGGGTGGGAAGCACCGCGAAGGCGCTCACCAACAGTGCGGGGCTCGAGACGATCGACGTGGTCGACATCTCCCGGGACGTGTTGGAGATGAACGACATCGTCTACTCGGAGAAGGGCACGCTTCCGCTCGACGATCCTCGCGTGCAAGCTCACATCGAAGACGGCCGGTATTTTCTCGAAACGACGGAGAAGAGGTTCGACTTCATCACGGGCGAGCCGCCGCCCCCGAAGATGGCAGGGGTCGTCGGCCTCTATACGCGCGAGTACTTCTCGCTGATCCGGGACCGTTTGAGCGAAGGCGGGATCGCCAGCTACTGGCTTCCGGTACACCAACTCGATCCGAGCGATAGCAAGGCGATCATTCGCGCCTTTTGCGATGCCTTCGACGATTGCACGCTGTGGCGCGGGGCAGGGCTTGATTGGATTCTTCTCGGGACACGCAACGCCGCGGGGCCGGGCACCGCCGCGCGGTTCTCGCGGCAATGGTCGGATCCGGTGGTGGGACCCGAGCTCGTGGCGCTGGGGATCGAGACGCCCGAGCAGCTCGGGGCGCTGTTCATGCGAGATGCGGAGGGTCTTCGGGACCTGGCCGGAGACACCGACCCGGTGACCGATGATCGCCCTAAGCGGCTCTCCGACCGGCCATTCGACGTCGCAACGAATCGGGCCGGATTCGATACGTACGTCTCGTGGCTGGAGTGGTCGAGCTCGCGGGCCGGCTTCGAGCGAAGCGCTTGGATTGCGAGAATGTGGCCCGACGAGCTCATCGTTCCGACGCTCGGCCAATTTCCGACCGAGAGCTGGGCGACTCTCGCGACTCTAAGCAAGACGAGGCCGCTTCAGAGCGTGATGATGACGGTCCACAAGCTTCTTGCGGGATCGAAGCTGACCACGCTTCCGCTCTGGCTGTTGGGTAGCGATTTTCTTCGTCAGGCCGCGGCGCAGAGGGCATTCGAGAAGGGCACTTTGAATGCCGATGTCCATTGGGAGCTCGCCCTCGGTGCTCTGGCCAAACGGGACTATGATAGGGCCTACGAGCTCTTCGGCCGTGCCGCCGAGGGCGGCGCACAGAGCTCGCGGGTCAGCGCGCTGACGGTCTATTCGCTTTTCATGGCGAGTGACCGGGCGGGCAAGGAGCAGTTGCTCGCCAGTCTTGCCGGAGGGCGCATGGCACAGAATCTGAAGCCCTGGGTCCTTCAGTTCTTGAATCAAGCCGTGCGCATGCGCTGATATCGGGCCTGGCAGGGCTGGGGCATTCAAGTCGGTTGATAAATCCGCGCTCACGACGTAGCGGCTGATAGTAAGTTCAAACGCCCTTTCACCTTCGCGCCCCACGCGACATAACATCTAGTACCGCGCAATTGGGCTCTCGACGTGAGCCCGACGGGCTAAGAGAGCCAGGGAGGTGCCAAAGGCCCCCGCCCCGAGGACGCTAACGTTGGTCATGAAGGGAGTTAACTCTCCCGCCGCGCGCGCGTCAACTCAGGCCCGTTCGAAGCTCTGCAGCAGCAGGGTTCCCATGTGCATGGGGTTTGCTTTCTCGAGTCGGTGCAGGGCCTTGGCGAGACGCCAGTTCGCGAGCGCGAGCCAGGGGGAGAGCACGAAGAGGGTGCGAGTCGATAGAAGGCGGAAGCCGGTCTCCTCGCCGAGCGCTTGAAGCGACCGTGCGTGATAGCCGGCGACGTGTTGCTCGCCTTCCATCGTCGGGACCAGGCGGAGGCGATCGAGGGACCACTCGAGCGCGGGCCAATAGCTGTGCATGTTTGGTGTGGAAATCACGAGCCGGCCGCCCGGTGAAAGGAGTCGATGGAAGGTGCGCAGGACGGCGCGTCCCTGCTCGGGATGGATGTGCTCGATCACCTCGAGGCAGGAGATCCGCTCGAAGCTCGAAGCCTCGAACGCGAGCTCGTCGACCAGGCCGTGACGAAAGTCCAGATTCGGACGGCGGAACTGTTGCTGGGCGAACGAAATGGCCTCGCGGTTGCCGTCGACCGCAGTGACCTCTGTGCCGTCGACCGTAGCGACCATGTCCGCAAACACGCCGGACCCACAGCCGACGTCGAGCACGCGCATCGAAGGGCCCGCCTCGAGCATGTCTAGGCAGACCTCGAACCGGGTTTGGTGCCAGAATCGCTGAGGCGCGCTGCCCGCAAAGGCCGCTTGGAACTGGTAGTTGCCGGGGATTTGGATGGCGTCGCCGAGCCGCCGCTCGCTACTGGTCATGAAGGGTCACCTTGCGTGGCGCTGCGTTGGCTCGGGGCGAGCTGTCGATCGTTCGCTGGACGGGCGAGAGCGGACGATAGCGACCGAATAACTGGTTGAGCCGGATGGCGCCGAGATCCCGGACCATTGCTGCGCCGTCTCTGAGGACGTTGACGGTCGAGGTTTCGTTGCATCGCAGACTCACCGGCAGCCGCTTGATGTCGTAGTTCCGCTTGAGCGCGATGTAGAAGAGCTCCACGTCGAATGCGAAACGGTTGATGCGCCCGACGCTGAATAGATCTTCGGCGACGTGATCCCGAAATCCTTTGAGCCCGCACTGGGTGTCGAACCAGCCTCCTGCGACCAATCGCCCGACGACGGTCGAATAAACGTAACTGGCTGCACGACGATACCAGGGCACGTGCAGGTAGTAGCTGGATTCGTCCAGTGTCCGGTCACCGGCGACGAAATGGAACTCCTTGAAATCGAGATACCAGAGCATCGCCTCGATGTTCGAGAGCTCGTAGGGGACGTCGATGTCGGTGTAGAAACGGTAGCGTCCCGTTGCGGCGAGCATGCCCCGGCGAACTGCGGCACCCTTGCCCTGGTTCTTTGGATTTTCGAGGTAGCGGCAACCCAGGCTTTCGGCCACCCGTTGAGTTTCGCCACCGTCCTTGCTTCCGTCGTCGACCAAGATGACTTCGTGGTGCGGTCCGACGGTGCGCAGGTACTCGAGAAGCAAAGGAACGTGACGGCGGGCGGCGTCAGCCCCTCGGTAGCTCGGCAATACGAAACTCACGTCGATCGACATCAATCCCTCGGTTGGCAGCTCGCGCGCTGAAACGCTTCGGCCGCCGCGTAGCTCGGATTGATTTGCAGCGCTCGCTCGACGCTTGCGCACGCCGCCTCGCGATCCCCCATGTTCATCCGGGCCACCCCTAGATTGTACCAGGCACGGAAGTGCATCTGTCCACTCTCTGCAAGAGCCCGCTCAAACGTGCCCGCGGCCTCCGCGTATTTTCCGGTATTCAGGTACGCGACGCCCAGATTGTTGAGGGCCCGCAGGTTCGATGGGTGCAGCGCGATGGCGCGTTCGAACAGGGCGATCGCCTCCGGCCACTGCCCCTCTGTGGCGTAGCTATGACCGAGCCGGTAGTGCGCCATGGAGCTCTGCGGCGCGGTCACCACCGCGTGGCCGTACAAGGTTCGGTTGTCCTTCCACGTGCCCACCTGCACGACCGTTACCGCAAGACACATGGCCGCCCAGAGGATTCCGACAAGGCCGAGCACCGCACGAAGCTTGCTGCCCTCGCGCACAGCGGCGGTCAGCAGAGTGGACAGGGCGACCGCGAATCCTCCGAGCGGGAGGTAGCTGTACCGGTCGGCGACGACGCTCATCACGATGACCACCACCACCGACGGTCCGAGCAGCACCAGCATCCACAAGAGGCCGCTTGCGACGGTGCGCGAAGTCTGAGACCAGCCACGGCGAAGGCCGATCAGGACCCAAGCGGTGAGTGCGCCGAGCGCAAGCCAACCCGGAAGCACGTAGCTCGCGTCGTAGAGCCGCTCGGTGGAGAGATCGAACGGGAGCAGGGCGATTTGGAGATAGCGCAGGAACACGCCGGGCAGGGCAGCGAGGGCGAGCGCTCCGATTCCACCTTCCGCGACGTCGCCGACCGCAAAACGAAGCACCAGATACGCCACAATCGCCGCAACCCAGGTGGCAAGAACGGTCCGTTGCTCCCGAAGCTTCCCCCGCGCGAACGCGACTCCCGCAAGAGCGATCGGCAAGCCGAGGTAGGCTTCCTTGGAAAGCAGCGATGCCAAGAGGCAGGCAGTGCCTGCGAACAGCCAGAGCCCTCGTCGACCTCGGTTGCGCGTCTGTTCGAAGTGCACGGCCGACACCACCGCGAGCAAGCCGAAGAGCCCGGCAAGGAGATCACCGCGGCCGGAGACATACGCGACGCTCTCTACTTGAAGAGGGTGCAAGGCAAAGATGGCAGTCGCGATCAGGGCGGGGCGCTCGGACGCCAGCCAACTCGAGGCAACCAAGTAGAACGCCACAATCGCCATGAGCGCGAGGAAGAGATTGTGGAGATGCATGCCCCGCGGGCTCATGCCGGAAAGGGCGACGTCCGACCGGTACGAGAGGTAGAGGAGGGGCCGATAGCTGTCGTGCGCGGGTTTCAATCCGGAGAGTTTGCGGAGCGCAGGGTCCAAGTGGTCGTGCTGTGTCGCGTCGAGGCCGTCGAGCAGCGGCCCCGCGTAGATCGGGTTGTCACGGATCGCTTCGACGTCGTCCCAGACGAGCTCAAACGTCACGGCCCGCGCGTAGATCGCCACGAACACGAGCAAGATGGCGACCAGTCCCCACCGACCCCAAGCCCTTGCACGACCGTCCGGACCAACCCCCATCGGCGCAGACGATACTCCAGTCTTTGCGGAATGCGCGAAACCTGACGGTGCAGCGCGCCTCCGCTAGCTGCGCGTCAAGCGAATTGTGAAATGCCGCTAGTGTTTGGCGCGGGCGCCGAGCTGACCGGGCGGATTTCGGCCCTGTGGGCCGATATTGGTAGGGCCAGTCTCCCGTTGCGTACGATCTGCCTTTTGCACGCGTTACGGGTCAGGCACGCACTCCCAAACGCCATTGATCTGAGCCGTGGCGTTGGCGCCACAAGTTTCGTATTGCTGGCTGCCGCAGACGTCGAACGCGAAGCTACACTCCACGGTGTTGGTCCCGCACCCCCCTTTGCAGGTGCAGGGACGGCCGAGCCGGGCACCACGACCACCCTGGTCAAACTTCCTATCCCCCACCCAGGCGACGGCTGGCAGGGCGGAGCACGTAGGAGGCGACGGCAAGCGAGGTCAATACGAGGGACGGCGCGCGGTCTGCGAGCTGATAGTAAGTTCAAACGCCCTTTCACCTTCGCGCCCCACGCGACATAACAAGCTAGTTCTGCGCAATCGGGCTCTCAGAATGGTCCCCATGGGCTAAGAGAGCATGCTCTTCGGAATGCCCGTCTCGCTGGGCGTTTAGGTTCAACGGTGTCCGATCGAAGCCTGTAGCTCGTCGACCTCGAAACCTTCAGGCGCCTCTCCGTCGCGCATGTAGAGATAGAGCGCGGCCTGGAAGATCCCCTGAAGCGCAGACTGCGCGAGGGAGATGGCGATGAAGTAGAGGACCGAGACGACGATGAGCGGCGGGCTGTTGGCGGTGACCCCGAGCACCAGGACGAAGACCCCGGGAAGCGCCAGGAGCAGGAAGATGAAGCCGAAGCTGAAGTTGCCGATGAGCTGCTCACCCCAGGTCTTCTTGAGCATCACCGCGGACCGCCTGAGCGCACTCAGCGGACTCTCGTTCTCGATGACGAGGATCGGAACGACGAGGAAACTGGTGATCGACCACGCCATCCCCAGCAGACCCGCGACAATCTTTCCTACCAGACTCGAGCGCTCTTCGATCATGCGAAGCACCAATCCCACGGTCGCGGCGAGGACCGCCCAACCCGCAATCGCGGGAAGCCGCGCCCAGGCCGCACGCAGCCCGTCTTTGACCGTCGGGTCTCCGCCTTCCATTCGAATCTGGGCGCAGGCAATGAGACCCGCATTGAAGAAGATGATCACGAAGTAGTTGCAACAATAGAACGCGAACAGCACGAGCACGTGCATCGCCTGATCCATCGACAGGCTACCGTCGGAGTCACTCAAGGCCTGAGCTGCACCCGCAGTCACGCTTTCACCCGCCGTCTGCCAGTCGGTCAGCGCGAGTATGGGGCCGGCGAACGACGCCAAGACCAGCACGCAACAGATGCCCGAAAGCAGCGGAAACAAGAGCAGCTCCTTGTCTTGCTTGAGCACATCCCAGGATGCACGCATCAACGACGTAGTTCGAGAAAATTTGCCCACTGTGGTCCCCCCTCAGGTCATCACGGTCTTCCTACAGAATATCGTATAATCGCGTCGCTGGCCCGCGATGCCCCGGAGTGTTACCTCTACGGGTGCCCATCGTCGTCGCCGAGAGAGATCCAGAGATCCGACCGAGGTTGGCCAGAAAGCGTAGATGTCACGCAACCCGCAGAACCTTCTGGCCGATAAGCGCGGTTCCTTGCCCTGGTCCCTCAATAGTCGGGGCGACTGGATTCGAACCAGCGACCTCATGCTCCCAAAGCATCGCAGTCGACCACAACGTCGATTGCGAAAACGCACAGAACTCAACAGAAACTCAAACATGACCGGGACTTGCCCGCATCGCCGTGTTCACGT
>JBGUEF010000076.1:0-11550 GCA_041821485.1 Deltaproteobacteria bacterium | reverse complement strand
GGTAGGTCGAACGGCAACCGCTGACCAAAACCGAACGCCGAAACGTATTGCGTCATGCGTGCTGCATCGATGTGCCGGTCGGCGAGCTTCGCAAACACCGCGTTGATCGAGTAGCCGAGCGCATCGGCCATCGTCGCACACCATCGGTCGCGCTTGGGGCTGTCCACCAAGTCGGCCGCCACCAGGCCGCGCATGCCTCCGCCGTAGCAGACCGAGGTCGAACTCTTCACGCCAGCGTCCAAGAGCGCAGACGCGGTGATGATCTTGAAAACAGACGCCGCGGGCGGGCCCGGGTCGGTCACCACGCGGGCGCTGTCGCCCTTCCCCGCTTCGTAGCCTACGTAGGCCAGCACGTGGCCGGTCTTCGGATCGATGGCGACCAAACCACCTGCTGGTACGTCATAGCGGCTGAACAGGCTGCGAATGTGTGACTGCAGGTCGTGATCGACGGTCAGCACCGCGCGCGTCCCATCGCGCCGCGGAACGACCCAGCCTTCACTACTCGGCTGGGCCCGTGCGATGTCGATATCCGCAAACGGGGGCGTCACCACGCGCGCCACGTTCGTCGACGTTCGATGAGCAGAAGGCGGACTCGCCGTCAGAGCCAAAGGGGTTCCGAGGACCAGAGCGAGGCTCGCCAGCCCCCACAGCCAGGAGTGAGAAATTACGTCGCGCACGCGCCCACGCTAAAGAACCCCATGGTAGCGGTCAATAAAGCCATCAGTCCGTTGTGACTGCAACCACCTGCCAGTGATTTAACGCGAGAGCCCGGGCCGCGGTATATTGGGGGGGTGCCGTTCAAGGATCAGACGACGAGCGCCAGCCAGACCGTCCTGACGGAGGTCGCGGAAGCTCGTGCGCCCAGCCCAGGTAGCGAGAACGGCTGTCTGATCGTCATCTACGGACAGGAGATGGGCCGTCGCGTGCGCGTCACCGCTGAACCCTTGATCATCGGACGCTCGCCCAAGTGCGAAATCCAAGTCGACCAGGAAAGCGTCTCGCGCAATCACTGTCGCATTCGCTTCGAGGGCGGCGAGTTCCTGGTCCGCGATCTCGGCTCGACGAACGGGACCTACGTCAATGACGACCTCGTCCACGAAGAAGGGCGGCTTCGCCATGGTGACCAGCTCAAGGTTGGCCGAACCATTTTGAAGTTCATCGTCGGAGACGACGTGGAAGTGGAGTACCACGAAGAGATCTATCGGCTCATGACGACCGATGGCCTCACGCAACTTCACAACAAGAGGTACTTCGACGAGATGCTCGACCGGGAGGTCGCGCGCGCCAAGCGATACAAGCGCACCTTTTCCTTGCTCGTCTTCGATATTGATCTCTTCAAGAACATCAACGACCGCTTTGGTCACTTGGCCGGCGACGCCATCCTGCGACAGCTGGGCGCGGTCCTCTTGGGGAGGCTTCGAGTCAATGACGTCTTGGCCCGAATTGGCGGGGAGGAGTTCGCGCTCATCACGCCGGAGGTTGGTCTCGATGGCGCCACAGAGCTCGCCGGAAAGATCCACCGCTTGATCGCCGACACGCGCTTCGAGTTCGAAGGCACGCGGGTCGCAGTCACGGTGAGCGTCGGCGCCGCCGAATGGCAGCCTCACTACGAAGATCCCTCGGATCTGTTCAAGGCCGCCGACGAGAAAATGTTCGAGGCCAAACGCAACGGCCGAAACCAAGTCTGTTCCTAAGCGGCGGACAGGCCTTCCACTTGGCGATGCCAGGCCCCGACGGCCACCCGGCCCCTCCGTGCAGCCATCGTCCAGAGCCAAGATCTCACGGCCAGAAGCGCTCGAAGCCAAATTCAGGCGCTCTGCAGCTCCAATCGCGAACCCCGTGGGTGAGACCCTTGCCAGGAAAATGGTGCGTGACTATGTTCGCCCACAGTACTGGAAAAACTTGGGTTCTGACCGAGTTGGAGTAGAACAACAGCATGAGCGACGAAGAGGAAACAATCACATCGATCCCGCCCCCCGATACGGGCGAAATCGAGTTCGGGGAGGAGCTGCCGGTCTTGCCGATCCGCAACGCGGTGCTCTTCCCGGCGGCTGTCGCGCCCTTTGATGTGGGTCGGGAGAAGTCCGTCGCCCTCGTCGAGGACATCGAGAACCTCGATCAGCCCATCATTGCGATCGTCGCGCAGCGGGACCCATCGACCGACGATCCGGATCAGAACGACCTCTATCCGGTTGGCGTCGCGGCGCGCGTCCTCAAGGCGCTCAAGCACAGCTCCGGAAACTACAGCCTCATTCTGCAGGGGTTGGTCCGGATTCGCGTCGAGCAGGTGGTAACATCCGAACCATACATCCGCGCTCGTGTGTCGCGTCTGGACGAGCCAGCCGCCGAAGACGTCGAGAGCGAAGCGCTCGCGATGAGCCTCCGCGACATCGCCAAGCAGGTCATCCAACTCATGCCGGAGCTGCCCCGCGAGGCGGGCTCATTGATCGACTCCATTCAGGAACACGGTCAGCTCGCTGACCTGGTCGCAGCGAACCTCGACGCACCCGTCGATGAGAAGTCGCAACTCCTCGAGACGCTCGACCCGAAGGAACGCATCCGCAAGGTCCTGCGCCTACTCACACGTCAGCTCGAGATCCTCAAGATGCGAGAGCGCATCAACTCCCAAATCAAGGAGGAGATGGGCAAGAACCAGCGCGAGTACGTGCTGCGCCAACAGCTCAAAGCGATCAAGGAAGAGCTGGGCGACGAGGAAGGCGATCAGGGCGACCTCGATGTCCTCGAAGAGCGCATGGTCAAGGCGAACCTGCCGACAGAGGCCGACGACGTCGCGCACAAGCAGCTCAAGCGCTTGCGGCAGATGCAGGTCGGCTCGGCGGAATACACCGTCGTTCGCACCTACATCGACTGGATTCTCGACATCCCCTGGAGCAAGCAGACCGCCGACAACACGGACATCGCGGCCGTGCGCAAGGTGCTCGACGAGGACCACACCGGCCTCGAGAAGGTTAAGAAGCGTATTGTCGAGTACCTGGCCGTCCGCAAGCTCAAAGCCGACAAGAAGGGTCCGATTCTGTGTCTCATCGGACCGCCAGGTGTGGGTAAGACTTCGCTCGGCCGTTCGGTCGCGCGCGCAGTCGGACGCAAGTTCCACCGCATCAGCCTCGGTGGCGTCCACGATGAGGCCGCGATTCGCGGTCACCGGCGGACGTACGTCGGCGCCCTCCCCGGCCAGGTCATCCAGGGGATGAAGAAGGCCACCACAATCAACCCAGTCTTCATGCTCGACGAGATCGACAAGGTTGGGCACGACTTCCGCGGCGACCCTGCCGCGGCGCTGCTCGAGGTGCTCGACCCCGAGCAGAACGACACCTTCAGCGACCACTATCTCGAGATTCCCTACGACCTTTCCAAGGTGATGTTCATCGCCACGGCCAACGTGGGCGACACCATCCCCGCACCGCTTCGCGACCGCATGGAGATCATCGAGATTCCCAGCTACACGCGCCGTGAGAAGGCGGACATCGCGAGGGTGCATCTGGTCCCGAAGCAACTCGACGAGCACGGCATCAGGCCCGACCAGGTCACCCTCGAAGATGCGGCGATCGATTCGATCATCGATCACTACACCCGTGAGGCCGGCGTCCGCAACCTGGAGCGTCAGATCGCAAGCGTCATTCGTGGCGTCGCCGTGAAGGTCGCGGAAGGCGAGGAGGGGCCGTGGAGCATCTCCGACGAAGAAGCGCTGCGGCCTTACCTGGGCTCACCTCGCTTCAGCTCCGAGGTCGCTGAGCGCACGGCAGAAACTGGCGTCGCCACCGGGCTCGCCTGGACGTCCGTAGGTGGCGAGATTCTGTTCATCGAATGCACGCAGATGCACGGCACGGGCAAGCTGCAGCTCACCGGCCAGCTCGGCGACGTCATGAAGGAGTCCGCGCAGACGGCGATGAGCTATGTCCGAACGCGCGCCAAGGCGTTCGGGATTCCCGAGGACTTCCTCGAGAAGAGCGACATCCACATTCACATCCCCGCCGGTGCAATGCCGAAGGACGGGCCGAGTGCGGGCGTCACCATGATGACAGCCATCGTCTCGCTGCTGACGGGTATTCACGTGCGTCACGACGTCGCGATGACCGGCGAGATCACGCTGCGCGGCCGCGTGCTCCCGGTCGGCGGAGTCAAAGAGAAGGTGCTTGCTGCGCATCGCGCAGGGATCAAGCGCGTCATTCTTCCCGAGCGCAACGTTGCCGACCTCGATGAGGTTCCGGAGGAAGTTCGGGAGACTCTCGAGTTCGTGCCGGTGTCCAAGATGGACGCCGTGCTGGCGAACGCGCTCCTCGACCCGGATCGCCTCAAGCTCGATCTCAGCGATCCTCGCCCCGACAAGGGTGACGCCGAGACCGTTCAAGCCTCCCCGTAAAGGGTGGTCTGTGCCGTGAAGCGTTGATAGGCTCCGCGCATGGGTGAGATCAAGACTACGGTCCTCGGCGCGGGTTCGTGGGGCACGGCATTGGCGAAGCTACTTGCCGACCAGGGTTATCCAACTCGACTGTGGGCGCGCCGCGAGCGGATGGCTAAAGCGATTCAGAACGATCGCGAAAACCAGGCCTACCTGCCTGGATTCCCATTGCCGGACACCCTCGAAACCACCTCGGACCTCGAGTATGCGCTCCAAGACAGCGAGCTCATCGTGTCGGTGGTGCCGACCCACGGGCTGCGGGAAGTGCTCCAAGACGCCGCCCCCTTGATTGGTACGGAGGCTCCAATCGTCAGCGCGACCAAAGGCATCGAGGTCGACAGTCTCATGCTGGTTTCAGAGATCTTCGAAGACATCCTTCCCGAATCCCAGCACCGGCAGCTCACTTGCCTGGGCGGGCCGAGCTTCGCGAAAGAGGTTGCCGCCGGCCTTCCGACCGCGGTTTCGGTCGCGGGGCACGATGCCGACGTGGTGGGCGTCGCGCAAAAAGCATTCACCACCGAGCGGTTCCGAGTCTACAGCACGGAGGACGTCGTGGGCGTCGAGCTCGGCGGCGCACTCAAGAACGTAGTGGCCATCGCGGCGGGCATCTCCGACGGCCTTGGATTCGGACACAACACCCGAGCTGGGCTGATCACACGCGGACTCGCCGAGATCTCACGCCTCGCGATTGCCAAGGGGGCAAACCCTCTGACGCTCGCAGGTCTGAGCGGGATGGGAGACCTCGTGCTCACCTGCACCGGCGACCTCTCTCGAAACCGCAACGTCGGCCTTCAAATCGGGCAAGGGAAGTCTCTGGAGGATATCCTGGGCAGCATGCAGATGGTCGCCGAAGGTGTGCGCACCGCCAAGAGTGCGAAAGCGCTGTCGGACCGCGACGGCGTCGACATGCCGATCACACAGGAGGTGTACGCGATGCTCTACGAGGGCAAGCCGCCCCTGAAGGCTGTAGGCGACCTGATGACCCGGCCGCTACGGGCCGAGCGCGAATAATGGAAGGCGGGCGCTTTCGACTGCTCTACGTGGTCCTCGTTCCCGCGATCCTCATCGCCGCTGGAATCCTGGGCTACTACACGTTTCTCTCCGCGCGTGAGCACACCCAACTCGGCGAGCAGACCATCGCGCAGTCGTTGCTATCGGTAGCTCAACAACGCGTGGAGCGCATCGAGCGGTACATCGATATCGCGGACCACACGGTCTTTCGCCTCGTCGATCCGAATGACTCCAGCACGGTCGATACGGTCTGGCTGCCCCAAGCTGCCGCTCAAACGCCCAGTGTCAGCTCGGTCCTGTTGGTCGATCCCGACGGCAACCTGATCCAGTGGGCGAGCCGGCAAGACAAGAAGTCGCGCAGAGCGTTTCTCCGCGTCTTTCGGCAGAATCTCGTCGATTCGCTCGAACTCGACTCCCCTGACCCGGGGCGGCTTCGGCACGCGCACGAACAAGTCGACGGGGACAGCTACCTCCTGTCGTACAAGGCCTATTCAACGCTCGCGGGCCAGACAACGTACATCGTCGCTCAGCACGACACTCAGTACTTCGTCGACGAAGTCTTCCCGAGGATGTTCGTTTCCGATGAGACGACCCCGATCTACGACATCGTCGACGAGAGCAACCAAGTGGTGTTCGGTCCGGACCTGACCAGCGCTGGCGTCTACACGGTCGACCATCGTTTCCCCACGACCCTCTACCGATGGCGCCTGCAGGTCGCGCCGCGCCAGGCAGCGCGCCTTCAAGCCCGGGGGCGTTCTCGAATGCGCGGCGAAGTCGCTCTGCCCTTGATGTCGTTCGTGATCATCCTGCTCAGCGCCATTTTCTTCATCTACGCCGCGGAGAAAGAGCGGCGCCTCAACCAACTGAAGAGCGAGCTGATGGCCAATGTATCCCACGAGCTCAAGACCCCACTTTCGGTCGTTCGCATGTTCTCCGACATGCTTCGCTCCGGCCGTGTGCCAAGCGAGGAACGCAAGCTCGAGTATCTGGACATCATTTGCCGGGAGTCCGAGCGTCTGACCTCGCTGATCGACAACATGCTGGATTTCTCCGCGCTCGAAGGGGGCAAAGGGCCGTATCGGCTGAGGCGGGGAGACCTCGGAAAAGCCGTCGACCGCGCGCTCGACGCGTTCCGCTACCGCAGCGAGCAGGACGGCGTGGAGATTCATCTCGAGAGATCGGAGGAGCTCCCGCCCGTGCTGATCGACCAGGAGGCCATCGCCCTGGCCGTGATCAACTTGCTGGACAACGCAGTGAAGTATGGCGGACAGACGCCGGTCGAGCTCGAGCTCACCGTGAAACGCTCCACGGTGGACGTTGCGGTCCGGGACCATGGGCCCGGGATCCCCGCCGACTCACTTCGCCGCGTGTTCGAGCGATTCTATCGAGGACCCGACACCAACCCTACTCGAGGCTCAGGGATTGGGCTCGCGCTAGTCAAGAACATCGCGCAAGCGCACGGGGGGCGCGCATGGGCGAAAAACGCGGCTGGCGGCGGTGCAGTCGTCGGCTTCTCGATTCCGATTGCCCACAGCTGAGCACCGCGTCTTTGCCGCTCGACCCGAGTGCGGCTATCTTCGCCACGATGTCAGAGGACGAACGCGGAATTCTGCTCGTCGAAGATGACCCGGCACTCGCACTTGGCCTCTCCGACAGCCTGCGGTTCGAGGGGTACCGTGTCGTGCACACGGCCAAGGGCGAAGAGGCGATCCGGCTTGCGGAGTCCGAGGACATCGGCTGCGTAATCCTCGACCTCATGCTGCCCGACCTCAATGGCTATCAGGTCTGCGAAACGATCCGCAAGGCGGACCCTATCTTGCCTATCCTCATGCTCACGGCGCGGGGACAGGAGGCCGACAAGATCCGCGGCCTCGAGGCGGGCGCGGACGACTACGTCACCAAGCCTTTCTCGATCGGTGAGCTCGTCGCGCGCATCCGCGCATTGTTCCGGCGCGCGGGGCGCTCAGTGCGGCCTTCCCAGGCAGAGATTCGTATCGGCGACATCAATGTCGAGACCGGCTCACAGACCTTGACCAGCGGCTCGGACACGATGCATTTGTCGTTTTACGAAGTCGAGTTGCTGAAGTTCCTTTGGGAACGCCAGGGCGAACCAGTCTCGCGAGACGAGATCCTCGAGAAGATCTGGGGTCTCGAAGCCGGCCCGAACAACCGCACGGTCGACAACTTCATCGTCAAGTTGCGGCGCAAAATCGAACCCAAGCCCGACCGGCCCGTGCATATCCTCACGGTCTACGGCATTGGGTACAAGCTCGTCTGCTAATCGGATGGGGACCGGGGTCACCACCTTCCTTTGGTATGGGCTCTGCGGCGGCGTCGTCGCACTCACGATCGTCGTAGGCGTGGGCCTTTTCATGTGGGGAACCCACCGTGAGAAGCGAAATCGCCGAAATCTGCCGCCGTCTTGACCTGGTGCAGGCCGGTCGTTACAACCAAGCCGCTTGCGAGCAGATGGAGCTGGACGAGGAGAGTCGTTGCCGCGAAAAGAACAACGAGGCGGACTTGGCCGCCGGCTGGCGATAGGCATCTACTCGATTGCCCTGGCTTACCTGGTCATCGTGGGCTTCGCCTCCGTCATTCCGCAGGTTTTCTGGCCTGAAAGTGACGATTCGTTCGACCTCGAGTGCTCGGATGGCCTTCAGCTGCTCCGGCACGAGATCGATGAGCTGAGGCTCGCGTACCTGGCGACCAACGAAACCGACCCCACGGGGCTCCGAAGCGACCTCGAATCTTGGGATCTTCGTCTAAACGCGCTAGCCAAACGGTGCGAAGCGGACCAAGTAGACTTGCTCAATCAATACCGACACCGTGTCGAGCTCGGCCTCCAGAGGTACATGCGTGAAGACGCGCCTCTCGCCAATAGCGTCACCGAGGCGCTGGGCTCGAAATCGGAACCCCAATCACCCGAGAAACCGGAGCCCACTCCATGACCGAGACGCCCGAACCCGAAGAGGACGGGGCCCAGACATTCGCAGATCTAGGCATACACGACGACGTCCTCGAAGCCATCAAAGAGATGGGTTGGGAGACCCCAACCCCCGTGCAACGTGACTCCTACCCGCTTGCCATCGCAGGGCATGACGTCATCGTTCAATCGCGAACCGGCACCGGCAAGACTGGCGCGTTCGGAATTCCTCTGGTCGACGGATTGCTCTCGGACGATGGTGACGAGCAAGCGCTGGTGCTAGCGCCAACGAGGGAGCTCGCACTTCAGAGCGCGCGTGAAATCGCGAAGCTCGGGACCCGTCGTGGCATCGATACCGTCGCCGTCTACGGCGGTGCATCGATGGAGCAGCAGATCCAGGCTCTGGACAAAGGCGCGCGAGTCATCAGCGGCACGCCTGGACGCGTCCTCGATCACCTCAAGCGCGGGACGATCAAAGCGTCGCGGCTGCGGGTCTTGATTCTGGACGAAGCGGACGAGATGCTGTCGATGGGCTTTGCCAAAGAGCTCCATGCCATCATCGAAAGGCTCCCCGAAAAGCGTCAAACCTTGCTGTTTTCGGCGACGGTCGACCGGGCGATCAAGCGTGTCGCCGAAAAGTACATGCACGACCCGCAGTTCCTCGGGCTATCGGGCGACCATGTAGGCGCACTCGGGATTGAGCACTTCGTCTACATGGTCAGTGGCGTTGGCCGCGCGGCAAATCTGATCACGATTCTCGAAATCGAAGATCCAGAGAGCGCGCTCATTTTCTGCAATACGAAGGCCGAAACCGAACAGGTCTCGGCTGCACTGCAGCGCGCAGGCTTCAATGCCGAGTGGTTGAATGGCGACCGGCCGCAACGCGAGCGCGAGGAAGTGCTTGGGCGTGTGCGCCGCGAAGAGCTGCGGTTCTTGGTGGCAACCGACGTCGCGTCACGCGGTATCGACGTGTCGCACCTCACGCACGTCATCAACTTCTCGCTCCCGGCCAACGTCGAGCAATACGTTCACCGCACTGGGCGAACCGGACGCGCGGGACGAACCGGAACCGCGATCACGCTCGTGGACCCGACCGAGCTCGGCATCCTCTACTACCTCCGATTGCAGTACCGAATTTTTCCCACCGAGCGAACACTCCCAAGTGAGGGTGAACAACGCACCCGGCAAGAGGCGGACCGGATCGCGATGATCGACGCAGCCTATCCCAGGGCTCCGACCGAGAGCGAGCTCGCGCTGGTGCGACGCTTCATGACTCACACGGACGCCGAGAGGATGCTCGCGGGCTTGCTGAGCGCGTTTTTCGGCACCGAGACAGAGGACGTCGACAAGGTCGCCGCGTCTCGGCGACGGCGGGGCAAGGAGCACGTCGACGCCCACAGCAATGGTAATGGCAATGGCCAGAAGCCGGCGACCGAGAAGTTGGAACCGGCCCCGACCGCGACGCTGTATGTCAACGTAGGCCGGCGCGACGAGCTAAAGGCGTCTGAGTTGGGCCGCCTGCTTCGTGACCGTACGGGCCTGAAGCGCAACGAAATCGGCCGTATACGGGTGCGTGACAAGCACGCCCTGGTCGACGTTCCGGAGGACCGAGCCCAGGACGTCATCGAGTCGATGGCAGGTGCGGTGCTGAAAGACCGGGAGCTCGAGCTCGAGCTGGCGAAGAGCGACTGACCCCGCAAAATGCCTGCGGCATCATCGGGCTGTGGCCTCCAATTTGGGGACCCGTGCCCGGGTGGTCTATCTTGATCTCCGTAGATGCCGGAGGGAATTGCGTCGACGAGGCCGGAGCCATCAGGTTTGCACCCTGGGGCTGTGGTTGGTGGGAGATTCGAGGTCATCGATCAAATCGATGAGGACCGGCAGGCGGTCATCTGGTCGGCGAAAGACCAGCAGACCAAGCGCGCGATTCTCGTTCGTGTGATCCGGCCCGAGCTGGTTTCCTCGGAAGCGGCGCCGCACTTTCGCGAAGCCTGCCGGAACGCGGCTACCCTTTCGCACCGCAACATCGCGCGCGTCTTTGGCGTGGGCCGGACTCCCAAGGGCGAGCACTTCATCGCAGGTGAGTGGATCGACGGAACTCGCCTCTCGGATTTCATTCGAGAACGCGACGGGGACCCGATCTCGTTGCGAGGCGTCTACAACGTCGTCGCACACCTCTGCAGCGCCCTCAGCTACGCCCAGGAGAAGGGACCGCACGGGACACTTCGTCCCAGCGTCGTTTGGGTCACGCGCGGGGGCCGGGTCAAAGTTCACGACTTCGGGGTCGGTCAAGTGCTCCTCGGCTCCGCGGGTTCGGACGCCTTCAAGAGCAAAGACCACGCATGCTTGGCACCTGAGGTGAAGCGCGGCGAGCCCGCAACGCGGCAGAGCGACGTGTTTGGGATCGGAGCCATTCTGTACGAGTTGCTGACCACGCGCTCTCCCGGGTCCGACTTCGTCGCACCCTCGCACGTTCGGGATGACATTCCGCCGGAGATGGACGGCATCTTGTTCCAATGCCTGGCACCGGATCCAAAGGATCGCTTCGACTCACCGGAGGCCGTGCGCAAAGCCCTGCTGCCTTTCGTCACAGAGGCCAACTCGCTGCCCCCGCCGGCCGACACCGGCGCGAGCGTCGACATCGACCTGGCTTCGGTCCTGCCGCCGCCGGATCTCGAAATACAGATGTTTTCACTGGCCCCACAGGCGCCCCTAGCACCGCCACCACCACCCAAACGCGGCCTGATGAGCATGATCAACCAGCTCTCTGCCGATACGAAGCAGAGGTGGATGGTTGCCCAGAACAAGATGGACCACGGGCCGTTCAACGCCCGAGAGCTCATCGAACGGCTCAACATCGGTGGCTTCTCAGGGGACGATCTCACCTTCAACACCGACACCCGCGAACGCAAGCCACTGCGCGAGTGGCCGGAGTTCCGCGAATTCATCCTGCAGCGTGAGCACCAAGACACCACCGCAGCCGAACAGGCCGCCCGCATGAACGCGCACCGCTCCGAAAAGCGCTCTGCGGCCATGAAGTGGCTCATCGCCGCGTCGGTCATTGGTCTCGTCGTGATCTCGGTCGGTGGCTTCCTGCTGTCCCGTTCGAGCGACCGCCGCGAGGCCCTGTCGGCCGAGCTCGGCGATCTCTTCAAGTTGGGCAAGATCACCACCGGCGAAGCGGGCCTGCTCCCAG
>JBGUEF010000075.1:0-11592 GCA_041821485.1 Deltaproteobacteria bacterium | reverse complement strand
GCGGTAGCGCGCGCGTCGAAGCCCCTAGCGGAATAGAGGTGCACCGCGCGCTCGTACGCCACTACGGCGGCAGCGTCACGTCCCAATCGACGCAAGAGGTCGCCCTTACGGTGGGCCCACCGGGGCTCATCCGGCTTGCGTTTCTCGATCAGCTCGTAGAGATCGAGCGCGTGAGCGAACCGTTTGGATTGGAGCGCCTTGATGAGCTCCGCATGAAGATCCGTGGTCTTGCTGTCACATTTGCGCATCTGCCTGCCCGGGACTAGCTGCTGTAGCAATCGCGCTGGAACAAGCATTGAGTATTAGAGAGAACTCCAATTTGGCGGCGTCGTCTATAGGTAATTGTTCTCTCGCGCTGAGCGTGCAAAACAGGCGTCCCGGGCCAGATACTTAGGGAACTTCACGCCTGGCTGAACAAACCTTCAATCATCGGACGCACCGTCGCACTCCGGTTTCCCAATCAAGCCGAGGGTGTATTCATGTACGCTCGCGAGTAGATGACCGCTCTACGCGTGCTCGGCATCGCGCTGCTCCTGCTCCTCGGTGCGGGCGTATTCTTCCTTCGCTGGGCTGCCCCCGACGAGGCCCCGCAGAGCCTGGTCTTTTTGGGCGGCGAGGTCATCACGATGGTCGAGCCCCTCGAGGTGGAAGCGATCTGGGTCAAGGACGGACTGATCCAGCTCTTGGGCACCCGCTCCGAGGTGCTTGAGGCCGCGGGAACGGACGTGCACCGCGTCGACCTCGATGGCGCCACTCTGATGCCTGGTTTCATCGAACCGCACACGCACCCGCTCGCTACGGCATTGCTTGGCGCGGCGATCGATGTGAGCGGATTCCGTCACGAGTCGCGCGCCGAGATGATGGCGACGCTCGAGGACGCGATCGAGGGCTTCACGCCTCAACCCTGGATTCTCGCCTTCGGCTGGGATCCGATCATGGTGCCCCAGCTCGAGCCACCGACACTCGAAGAGCTCGACGCGCTATCCCCCGACAAGCCATTGGTCATCCTCACGCAGATGATGCACGAGGCGTTTGCAAACAGCGCGGCGTTGCGCGAGGCGGGCATCGATCGGGACACCCCGGACCCTCCCGCTGCTGCGTTCGGGCGTGACGAGAACGGCGATTTGACGGGCTCCGTTCTGGAGGTGAACGCGATCAATTACCTCCTGCGCGCAGTCCCGGCGCTGCCGCCAGCGGTCACGGCGTTGCTGCTGCGATGGCAATTCGCGGACTATGCCAGAGCGGGCTTCACCACGATCGGCGTGCTGGGCGTAGTGGGGCGCGCCGAGGACCCCATTGGCTTGCTCCAGAGCTTGGCGGCCGATGCGCACGTTCCTGTGCGGACGGTGGTCTACGGCTTGCCGCAACAGCTCGACATCGAAGTCAAACCTGAAGCCATGTACGAGGCGCGCTTTGCGATCCGAGGCGTGAAGTTCTGGATGGATGGCTCGCCCTTCACCGGAGGCGCGGCCTTTGCGGAGCCCTACGAAGACACCGAGCTCACACGTGAGCGCATGCACCTCGCGCCGGACCGCATGGGCCCGCTCAACCACGGGCTCGAGGCATTCACCACGGAGTTTGGGCGATTTCATCGCGCCGGCTACCACATGGCGATTCACACTCAAGGGGAGCGGGCCGTACAACGGGTGCTCGATGCCGCGGCTTCCGTTCTCGCAGAGCACCCCTGGCCGGACCACCGGCATCGCCTGGAGCACAACGCGCTGATCACCGGCGAGCAGATCCGACGTGCCAAGGCGCTAGGGTTCGAGCTGAGCTTCTTCGCCGACCACATCTACTACTACGGCGACCGACTCGCCGAGATCGTGGGCGACAGGGTCGACCGCTACATGCCTGTCGGCACCGCATTTCGCGAGGGGCACCGCGCGACCATCCACAGCGACAACCCGGCGACACCGATTGGACCGCTTCGCGTGATGCGGACCGCAATCCTCCGCACTCCGCGAAAAGGACATCAGGCGATGGGCGCTCCGGGCGATGACCACCAACGCAGCATGGCAGCTCGGCATCGAGAATCACCGAGGATCACTCGAGGCCGGGAAGGCGGCCGATCTACTGATCTTGTCTCGGAATCCAATGGAGACGCCCCCCGAAGAGCTCGATTCCATCGAGGTCTTGGGCACCTGGATCGACGGTCAGCCCGTGGACACGAGAAGAGCCTCACGACCGAACCTCGGCCTCGCGCTTCGTGCGCTGACTCAGCTAGCGACGCCGAACCGTCGGTGAGCCGGCCTCCTGCGGCCGTGGTCTGTCCTCAGTGGAGCGCCTCGCGTAGTGCGCCGAGGCAAAGCTCCACGTGACGCGGCGTCGCAGAGGCCCCCATCAGGCCGATTCGCCAAGCGTTTCCCTTGAAATCGCCGAGGCCGCCGCCGATCTCGAGGCCGTGATCGGTGAGGAGCTTCGCTCGGACAGTGCGGTCGTCGATGCCTTCGGGGATGCGGACGAGGGTGAGGGGAGGGAGGCGGTGCGGCTCGTCGACCGGGAGCTCCAGGCCAAGAGATTGGAGGCCCTGTTGGAGGGCATTGGCTTGCTCCCGATGACGTGCGTAGCGGGCGTCGAGCCCTTCCTCGAGGACGAGGCGGAGTGCTTCGTGAAGAGCGAAGATCATGTTGACCGGTGCGGTGTGATGATAGACCCGCTCGCCTCCGAAGTATCGCCCGATGAGATTCAAATCGAAATACCAGCTTTGGACCGGTGTGCTTCGCGTGGTCAACACCTGGCGTGCGCGTTCGGAAAACGAAACCGGCGAGAGACCCGGTGGGCACGAGAGACACTTCTGCGTGCCGGAGTACACTGCGTCGATGCCCAAGCGATCGATGTCGACCGGTACACCAGCGAGAGAGGTGACGGCGTCGACGAGAAGCAGCGCGCCGCACGAATCTGCGATGGCACGAAACGGGGCGAGGTCCTGCAACACGCCTGTCGAGGTTTCAGCGTGCACGACGGCGAGCACTTTGTAAGCCCGCTCCTTGGCAGCCCTCGCAACGTCGTCCGGATCGATCGGCTTTCCCCAAGGCGCATCGACCATCGTCACCTCGGCCCCGCAGCGTCGCGCGACCTCCGCCATGCGTCCTCCGAAGACACCGTTGCGGCAGATCAACGCATGGTCGCCAGGCTCCAGCAGGTTCACGAAGCAGGTCTCCATCCCAGCGGATCCCGTTGCCGACATCGGAAGCGTAAGCGCGTTCTCTGTTCCGAACACCTGTCGCAACATCGCCTGCGTCTCGTCCAGCACCCCCAGAAACTCGGGATCGAGATGCCCAATCGTGGGCCTCGACAGCGCCTCCAACACACGAGCCGGAACATCCGACGGCCCTGGCCCCATCAACACGCGCTCAATCGACCTCATCCCGCCACCATACAAAGACAGAACCCCTCGAAAAAGACCTTTCCGAGGGGCTCATCACAGGAAAAGGGGACTGTCCCCTTTTTCGAAGGGTTAATTTGGCGCTAGTGCAGGCGGCGGTACACGCCGACGACGACGCCGAGCACCTGAGTGCTTTGCCAATCGTTCTTGGGAATCAGGATCGGCGCCATTTCCTTGTTGGCGGGCTGAAGCCGAACGTGCTCGCGCTCCGGGAAGTAGTACTTGCAGGTGGCTTCGTCGCCGACCAAGGCAATGATGACCTCGCCCCGATTAGCGGTGAGCTGTTTGCGGACGAACACGAAATCGCCGTCGAAGATCCCGGCTTCGATCATCGATTCGCCGGTCACGCGAAGGCCGAAGACATCGCGCTGGCCGCCGATGAGCATCCGGTCGATGTGCACGGTGTCCTCGGGGTGCTCGATGGCCTCGCTGAGCGCGCCTGCAGCGACGCGGCCGACGATGGGAATCTCGACGAGGTTGTCATTGGCGATGGGGGGTCGGCTGCTTGGCCTGCCGTCGGGGGTCTTCATGAGGCGCAGGGTCCGCGACTTCATGTCCTCGCGGGTGAGGTAGCCCTTCCGCTCCAGCGCCCGAAGGTGGTCGTTGACCCCGTTGGTGCTGCGAATGCCGAGATGATTACCGATTTCACGAAGCGTGGGTGGGTACCCCCGCGCGTGAATTGAGTCCCCGATGTACTCGAGCACAGCTTTTTGCCGTGCCGTTAGCTTATGCATGGTTTCCCCCGCTCGCATCTCTCACCGCCCTTGCTGATGTGTCCAAATCCTGCACAAATGTCCCCTGCAATGTTGAGCAGGTGGGACAAAGGTACATATCGTCGCCAATTTTGTCAAAGAACCGACGATCTGTGCAGCGGTGCTCAGTTGTGCCGGTCGGAGCCCGGGCCATTGAAGACGCCCAGGAGGCCCTCGATGCCTCTGCCATCGGTGAGCCCGCGCCAGAAACCCTGCGCGATCGTGACGATTTCGTCCTTGTCCATCCCGTCGAGCGCCTGAAGCGCGACCTGGGCCGCTCCTCCCAGCACGTCGATGCCGAGCCCAGCAGTGGCGTATCCGGGTAGCGGATGAACCATGATCTCCCGGGTCGCAAAGGCCACGGCCCAATCGCCGGCCCGTCGGCCACTGAGGAGGGCTTCGGCGGTCGATCGCTCCATGAAGAGCCCGATATGGAGGGGACCGAGCTCCCGTTCGACAGCGCGGGTCAATACCCGATGGTCGCGGCGCCAGTCGCCTCCGAGGGCGCCGGCCCATTCCGACATCGCACCGGGTCCCGCGAGCACGTCCAAGGCGCCTCCGTTCCGCCTCAGCACCGCACCGGTCCAGAGCTGTCCGTCTTCGAAGACCCCGAGCACCAGGTTGTGCCCATCAGGGAGAAGGAAGTCGATCGCCGGCTTCGCGGCAGGGGCCACCCCAAGCAGAACGTCGGGGAGGGGGTTCGGCCAAACCCGTAACCAGTTGCCGTTACCGAGCTCTCGCAAGACGTGGGCGAACCGCATGACCCGAGTGGCGAAGTCCTGGCCGGGGTCGATCGGCTCTGCGAGGTAGTCCGCGAGATCGGCCATCGCGCGCTCGCGCATCACGATGCAGGCGCCGGCTCCGGTGGCGTCGCAGAGCGCTTCGAGCGTGGGCACGTCGGGAAGCGTCGCCGGATCGACTGACCCGGTCGCCGTATGGAAGCTCGCCACGGGCATCCGCTCGGCGTTGACGACCAGCACGAGAACACCGCGCGGCCTCTCCTCGCCGTTCCCGCCCAAAAACAGCGAGACGAGCCGGTCCCACGAGGTGTCGTCGAAGCCAAAGAAGGCGAAGTCCTCGCTGATCACGGCGCCGACTCTAGCACGCTCCCCTCTTGCGTCCGTGCAAACTTGTCGTCTACAACCCGAGCGTGAGTTTCGTCTGGGTCGCCATCGGTGGAGCTGCCGGCTCCTGTCTTCGGTACTGGGTGTCGTTGGCGCTCGGTCCCGTTGCGGCGGCGCATGGGTTCCCATGGGCAACGTTTACGGCGAACGTGCTTGGCTCCCTCGGACTCGGTCTGGTGTTCGTGCTCGCCGAGGATCGCTCCTTGTTTGGCGCGGACTTGCGTTTGCTCCTCGGCACCGGCGTCATGGGCGGCTTCACGACATACTCGGCGTTCAACCTCGAGACCATCGGGCTCATGCAAGACGCTGCCTGGGGGCGGGCCGCGCTCTACATGGGCGGCACGGTCGTGGTCTGTTTGATTGCGGGTGCGCTCGGCTTGATCATCGGGCGCGCGATCCGCGGCTAGTTCAGACGTCCGGCTTGCCGAGCAGCCACACGCGCGCGGTGTGCAGGAGCGCGTAGAAGGCGCCCGCGCCCGCGCTCAGACCGCCCAGCCAGTAGCTCTCCTGCGAAAGTAAGATCGCGCTCGCGATGATCAGCGAGCCCACCACGAGGCCGCTGAACGCGCGTCGGCCCAGGCGATCGGCCGCGGACTCGAGCTGCGTCTGTTGTGTTCGGATGCTGAAGGCGCCCTTGCGCAGATCGTCGAGAATCTCTTCGATCTGGAGCGGCATTTCGGAGGCAGCGCCGCCGAGCCGTTGCAATCCGCGAATCGCGTCCTGCGTCATGCGCTCGGGCGAGTAGCGCTGCTGGAACAGCGTGATGAAATAGGGGCGCACCTCTTCGAGGAGATCGAGCTCCGGGTAGAGCTCCTTGCCAACGCCCTCGACGGTCATCAGGCTCTTGCCCAGCATCAGGAACTCAGATGGGATCTCGACACCGAACTTTCGCGATCCCATGACGAGGTCGCGGATCAGCGGTCCGATCTCGATTTCCTTGAGCCGCTTGCCGAGATAGCGCTGCGCCAAGGTCGCGACCTCGGCATTGTAAGCGTCACGGCTGACCTTGTGTGTGGGCCGGCCGATCGCGTACAGCGCGTCTGCGATCCCGGCGTAGTCCTCCCGAACGGCTGCAAGCATCAAGTCGATGGTTCGGTCGCGCATCTTCGGCGTGAGGCGGCCCACCATGCCCACGTCGATCATGCCGATGACGGGGTCCTCGTCCGCGCCCATGATGATGATGTTCCCCGGATGTGGGTCGGCGTGAAAGAACCCGTCCTCGAAGATCTGCTGGATGATGATCTCGACGGAACGTTTCGCCATCAGTTCGCCGCTCACGCCGGCGCGCTGTGCCGCATAGACTTTGCGGCCCTCCAGATACTCGAGCGTCAGCACGCGCTTGGCGCTCGCTCGCCGGTACACCTTCGGGAACTTCGCGTGCGGGTTGTGTTCGAAGTTTGCGGTGAACCGTTCGTGGTTGTCCGCTTCGAGTAAGAAATCGAGCTCCGCGGCAACGGAGCGATCGAACTCTTCGACGAGACTCACGGGCCGGTACAGGTGAGACTCCGGCATCGAACGAACGATGGCCTGCGCGAGCCAGTAAAGAAGGTCGAGATCGCGGGCCATCAAGGCCTGAACCCGCGGGCGCTGCACTTTCACGACCACGTCTGCGGCCTCGTCACCGTTTCGAAGGCGGGCCCGGTGGACCTGGGCAATGGAAGCCGAGGCAAGCGGCGCCTCTTCAAACGACTCGTAGACGTCGGAGAGGGCGCAGCCGAGCTCCCGCTCGACCTGTTCCTGAATCGCGGGGAAGGGCTCCGGGGGCACGCAGTCTTGGAGCTTCTTGAGCTCGACCAGAATGTCCTCCGGAATCAGGTCCGGCCTCGTCGACATGATCTGACCGAGCTTCACGAACGACGGCCCGAGGTCCTCCAGGACCTTCCGAAGCCGAATCCCGGCCGGCATTCGCCCGGCATCGCTGCGGCTACGGCCGGGAATCAAGGTGCTCAGCCCCGTTCGGTCGACGACCTCGCCAAATCCGTGCACCACGAGGACGCCCGCGATTTGCCGAAGGCGCTCTAGATCTCGGACCGTATTGAGGAGCGAGGGCATCGGCGCGGGAGCCTAGCACGAGGATTCGACTCGACTTTCTACCGCCACCCTCGTATTTACGGCCACGAAACAATTCGGAAATAATCGAGGGGTACACCGTTCCGCATCGGCGGTTCTCGTTGGGCTGCTTGAAGTTTCGGAGGTCCCATGAAGAAGGTGGAAGCCATTATTAAGCCTTTCAAGCTCGATGAGGTGAAAGATGCCCTCAACGAGGTAGGAATCAAAGGCATGACCGTGACGGAGGTCAAAGGATTTGGCCGCACGGGCGGTAAGCGAGAGGTTTATCGGGGGTCTGCGTACGTGGTCGACTTCGTCCCCAAGGTGAAGGTTGAAATCGTCGTTCCCGATTCCCTGGTCGTTTCGGTGATCGAAGCAGTCGAGAATGCAGCCAAGACCGGCCGCATCGGTGACGGCAAGATCTTCGTGTCGCCCATCGAAGAGTCCGTGCGAATCCGTACGGGTGAGCGCGGCGAAGCAGCGGTCTAGGCCCCTAGACGATTGTGAATACCTCGTTGGGGCCTGCGCCCCGCGAGGTGTTCTCGTCTTTGCGGCCCGAAAATCATCGGGATTTCAGGGACTTGTGGGGGCGCAGAGGTTTGACGCGGCGTTGCCCAGTCGGATACCATTTCGGGCAGCACCAGCTCATGGGGAAGAGTGCTTCACGACTAGCCGCGCAGACGGTTCGTGTTCTGCCGCGGAAGCGGCTGAGCAGGGCGCTCGGCACGCTTGCGGCGTCTCGAGCCCCGCAGCGCGTCGTCGATGCGGCGGTTGCGGCTTTCGTGCGGGCCTACGACGTGGATCTGAGCGAGGTGGACATGCCGCCTGGCGGATTCCGCACCTTCGACGACTTTTTCAGCCGAACGCTCGTCGACGGGGCGAGGCCGGTGGACCCCGATCCGAAGGCGCTGGTGTCGCCCGCGGATGGGCGAATCGAGGACCTCGGCGAGATCACCGCCAACGGCGAGCTCATCGTCAAAGGGCAGCCGTACACAGCCGCGGCCCTGCTTGGCGATTCCGGAGCGGCGGCGGCCTACGAGGGCGGTCACTACTTCATCGTCTACCTTTCGCCGCGCGACTACCATCGCGTACACGCGCCGACCTGCGGAGCTGTGCAGTGCATGCGGTACGTCCCGGGCACTTTGTTCCCCGTGAACCGTATCGGGACCGACTTTATCCCTCAGCTTTTCGCAAGGAACGAACGACTTGCTATTGTCCAAGAAGGCGTGGTTCACGGAATTGTGACGACGATCATGGTGGGGGCGATCGGTGTGGGACGCATCGGGTTGAGCTTTGATGATGTGCAGACGAACCGGGGGGATACTCCTGGGTTGCGCAGCTACGCCGATTCTCCAATTCCGCGGGACCGTGGCGACGAGCTGGGCGTTTTTCACATGGGCTCCACCGCAATCGTGATGACGCCGCCCGAGTGTAGGCTCGAGGTCGTCGCGCGGGCTGGCGCATCGATTCGAATGGGCGAAGTCATGGGCAAGGGGAGCGTCAATGAGCGGTGAGTCCGCCGACAGGCCCGAGGGGTTGCAGTCCCGAGCTCCGCGGCGACGGCGCGCGCTTCGCGTCCCGATCACAGACATCCCTCGCGCGAGCATGCTCGACGACTCCGCGGAGTCCCACGGCAACGGCACTGCGAACGGGAATGGCGCTGCCCGTTCTGTGTCCAACGTCGTGGAGCTCGATCCCCCGAGTGGGGTGATGCCGGCGGTCGATCCAGTCGAGGATCGTGACCCAACCGAGCCGTCATTCATGACCGAGCCCGATCCGCTCGGCGGCGACGAGCTGGAGCTCGATCCGGCCGACGTGTCGGAACCGTCGATCGACGTTCACTTCAGCGACCCGCCTCAGCTTCCGCTCCCGCTCCCGAGCGACCCGCCCGTGATTCGGCCATCGAGCAGGCCACCGGCTGCGGCGCGGTACAGCGAGCCGCCCGAAGAGCTCTTCATCGAAGACGCAGATGTCCTTTCGCGAAGCGACATCGCTCCGCCGCCCGACAAAGCGGCAGAGATGATGATTCCGATTCCAAAGCCGCCGCCACCGCCGGCCGAATCGACAGACGCCGGGCCTCCCGAGGTCGAGTCGGACGAAGACGGGCCCTGGTACGAACACTTCTTTGGGAAGGCCTATCTACGAACCGTCCGAACGGCGACACCGAAGGAAGTGGCGCTCGAGTGTGATTTCATCGAGCGTGCGCTCCGGATTCCGGTGGGCTCGCGTGTGCTCGACGTGGGCTGTGGGCTCGGCGTGCAGTCGGTCGAGCTCGCTTCGCGAGGCTACCACCTAGTCGGTCTCGACATCTCGGCCACGATGGTGTCGCGCGCCTATGACGAGGCGGAAGACCGAGGGCTGCAGATCGATTTCGTGCGTGGCGACATGCGCGACGTGACCTTTGAAGAGCCGTTTGACGCTTTGCTCTGCTGGGGCACGACGTTTGGCTACTTTAGCGAAGAGGAGAACGAGCTCGCCGTTCGGCAGTTCCACCAGGCGCTAGCGCCGAATGGGATGCTGTTGCTCGAGGTGATCAACCGCGACTTCATCATTGGCTCGCAACCGAACCAGGTTTGGTTCGAGGTCGACGGCGCCGTGTGCATGGAAGAGACGGACTTCGACTACCAGACGTCGCGCCTTCGTGTGAAGCGCCGAGTCGCGAGCCACAGCGGCCAACAGAACGACCGCCTCTACTCGATTCGACTTTACGCGCTTCACGAGATCCGTTCGCTCCTCGAGCGCAACGGTTTCCGTGTCGACGAGATCAGCGGTCGCGAGGCGACGCAGGGGATCTTCTTCGGCGTTCACTCCCCCAAGATGATCATTCGCGCTGAGCGTCTGCCGGGGCCATTCTCGGAGGAGGGCAGCAGCCCCCCGTCCGTCCCGACGCCATCAGTGCCGAAGGGGGCGCTGAGGCCGTCGGAGTTTCCCTCGGATCCTGGCGACGAGAAGTAAGCGTTAGCGACCGAAGAGATGGACGAGTGAACGCTCGTGCTACTCGACGTTGATTGCGATGCCCTCGCCCGAGAGGACGTATTCCACGCGGCAGGGGAGTGATAGGAATGGGCCGCCTAGGGCGGCGACCGCTGGCGTGCAGTCTGAGCCCGTCAGGGGCGTGATCTCGGTGGTCTGCGAGCCGGTAAGGGTCAGCAGGGTTGGCTCGACGCCCGCGTCGGCTCGGGACTCCTCGTCGACGCCCGCATCGTCGACGCCCCCGTCCTCAACACCGCCGTCCTCGACACCGGCATCAGCCTCGAACCCAAGCTCGACAGGCTCGACCACGAACGAGAAGACGTCGCGCTGAGTCACCGAACAACCCACGTACCCGCGGAAGCGATCCGGCTGGATCACCATCCAGCTCTGGCTGACCTGAAAGGTAAACTCTCCGTCTTTTTCCACACCGGCGAACATCGCGCCGCCTTGCTTCCGCCAGTAGGCGCGCCCGTTCGATTCGCTCCGCAGCTCGAAGTCGAGGGCTAGCGGGTCGGGCGCGGGAATCGCAGCGCCGCAGCTCTGCTCCACCATGAACCCGACGGCATTGAACGTGCCCACGGGCTCACCGGGCGGCTCCTCGGTCTGACCCCAGCAACCCAAGAGCAGCCACGGGAGGGCAAATAGCATCCGGCGCATGGCTCTGAGGTACCGCCGCGGCTGCCCGAACGTCAAAGAAAGTGGGTCGTCTGCTTCCCCGGATGCCTTCGGCGGCTGTTGGTCCCACCCCACGGCCCCCGCACTATCGCCTAACCCTTTCAAAAAGGGGACTGTCCCCTTTTTCTAGTAGCGGATTTCGAAGCCGCAGCGGTAGGTGACTCGGGTGGTGACGGGTTTGCCGTCTTTGTCGATCGGGGGCTTCCACTTCTCGCCTTTGAGAGTCTTGATGCAGGCTTGGCCGAGCTCGTAGCCCGCGGGGTCTTCTGAGATGAGGCGAATCTTGGCGGGGAGGCCGTCGGGGGCGATTTGAAGGCGGAGGACTGCCTCTCCCTCGATGCCTTCTTGGCGGGCTTTCTTAGGGTAGAGTTTTTCTAGCTTTCGCTTCAAAGATGGCGGAATTGGTTGGCTCGAGAGATCACCCACATCAACGACGACGCCGATGCCCGTGCCTCCAATGATGCCGCCCACGATGCCATCCCGGCTCCTGCCGGTAACCACCGCGTCGGGCCGGCCGATCGGTTTGTCGCTGCTCTTCCCCGAACCAGGGTCCATCGCCCAAGATGACGGCTCGTCGCCCTCGTTCGTCAGGACGATGTTGTCGAACGCGACCGGGGTTTCTGGCGCGGCGGCG
>JBGUEF010000074.1:0-11667 GCA_041821485.1 Deltaproteobacteria bacterium | reverse complement strand
CATGGCGTTGGCGCACGGCCAGGGCCTTTGCCCCAGCGGCTTGCGTCGAGTAGCACGCGCACCCATAGCCGGCAAAACGTGGAGAACGGATGACTGACAAGGACAAATCGGAGCGAGTGGCGATCGTCACAGGCGCGTCATCCGGAATCGGAGAGGCCACGGCGCATTGCCTCGCCAAAGCCGGCTTCTCGGTGGTGCTCGCCGCGCGCCGGGCGGATTTGCTCGATGCCCTCGCCGCGGACATCACGGCGCAAGGCGGCACAGCGCTGAGCGTGCCCACCGACCTGAGCGACGCCGAGGAGACGTCGGCGCTCGTGAGGACGACGCTCGACGCGTTCGGCAGGGTCGACGTCCTGGTCAACAACGCTGGGTACAGCCCACCCTGCGCGCTCGAGCAGCTGGACCGCAGAGCGATGCGCCACGTGTTCGACGTGAATCTGTTGTCGGGAATGCAGCTGATCGCAGAGCTGACACCGACGATGCGCGAACAGGGCGGCGGCCGTATCATCAACATCAGCTCGCTCTCTCGGTACGTGGGCGCACCGCTCGCCGCGGCGTATGCGGCCACCAAGGGTGGCATGGAGGCCATGAACGCCTGCATGCGGCTCGAGCTCTCGCCATGGAACATCGAGCTGAGCGTGATCGTGCCCGGCTTCGTGGACACGCCGACGTTCGACAAGTCCCGAGCGGCCGGGCAATCCCTGCGAGACGATCCGAGCAACCCCTACCGGCAACTGATGGCGGATCTCGACGACTTCGCCAACGAACAGCTCAAGAGCGCGGTGCCCCCGGAGGATGTCGGCAAGGCGGTGGTCAAGGCTGCCACCGTAGACTCCCCGAAAACCCGATACTTCGTCCCCAAGTCCGCGCGGACGGCCGCCCGGATGTTCGGGATGATGCCAGACCGACTCGCAGACAGGATGCTGCTCAAGATGTACAAATGGGGGCCATGGGCATGAGCCGAAAACCCACGAATGACGGGCCTAAACGAGCTCTGGTGACCGGAGCGGCCAAGGGCATCGGCGCCGCCATCGTCCGTCTCTGTGTCGAGACGGGCCACCGGGTCGTCGCAGTCGACATCGACCAGGAAGGCTTGTCCAAGCTGCGCAATGAGCTGCCTGGCATCGAAACGGCAGTGCTCGATGTGCGCGACCTCGCTGCCTGGGAGCGGGTAGTCGAAAGCGCCGAGACGCAAGGAGGCCCGATCGACGTGCTGATCAACAACGCCGGCGTGTGTTTGCCGGGCCCTTGCGATCAGGTCTCCGCCGAAGACGATCGTCTGACCGTCGAGGTGAACCTGATCGGCGTCATGAATGGTGTGCGCACCCTGCTCCCGCGCTTTCTGGCGCGCAACCGCGGGCACGTGATCAACGTAGCCAGCATGGGGGCCTTCTCGCCCTCACCCGGCCTCGCAACCTACTGCGCGACCAAGCACGCGGTGCGCGCCTATACACACAGCTGCTCTCTCGACCACCGTCATGCTCCTATTCATTGGACCCTCGCATGTCCGAGCGCGGTCGAAACGCCAATGCTCCAGGACATGCGTCAACGGCGCGCGGGGGTTGTCGTGTTTACAGAGAAGCCGATGCCACCGGAAACGATCGCGCGCGCCATCGTGGACGCCATGCGAGAGCCGCGCCGGGAGATCTTGGTTCCCAACACGGCCGGAAAGAAATTGCTCCGCTTCATCGGGCTGTTCCCCGGACTCCTTACACGCGGCATGGACGACGCGGAGCAACGCGGGCTCAAAGCTCTCGACGACTAGGTCACCGGCTTGTCCCGAACGTGTCGATCACTGCGCGCAGGACCTGCCGCCTAGTGACATACCCTACGACGCGATTGTCCTCCATGACGGGGAAGCCCCGATACTTGGTTTCGGCGAAGCCCATGGCAACATCGAGCAAGCTGTCGTCTGCGTTCACCGCCTGCACCTCGTGGGTCATGTAGTCCGCAACGCATCCCCCGCTCTCGCCGTGGTAGCCCGCAACCAATGCTGCCTTCAGGAAATCTCGTTCGGTGAGAACGCCGACGAGATTGCCGCGCTCGTCCACGACGGGTGCACCTGAGATTCTTCGATCGATCAAGACAGACACGGCATCCAGCAAATCCATGTCACGCGTGAAGAGCACGGGTTTGGTGACCATGAAATCTCGGACCCGCATTTCTTTGACTGGCGTCATTTGGCACGTCTCCTTGGACATTCGGCCCCGGGGCCTGCTGAGCGGCCGCACGCCCCACAGCCCTGCCCGTCCGGATTGTTGAGCCCGCCGCAGGTCCCACGAATGCCGCCGCGCCCCGCAAGCAGTCCGATGCTCAAACCACCCAGGGCAAGCGCGAAAACCACAAAGCTCAGGAAGTACACAGTCATCGTGATCAACCGCCGAAATCGTCAAACATGACGTTCTCCTCGGGCACACCGAGGTCCGTAAGCATCTTCTGAACCGCCGAAACCATCAAGGGTGGACCGCACATGTAGTACTCGCAGTCCTCCGGCGCCTCATGCTGCGCGAGATACTCGTCGTAGGCCACCTGATGAATGAAGCCCACGGGGCCGTCCCATGCGTCCTTCTCCTTTGGTTCCGAAAGAGCTACGACGTACCTGAAGTTGGGATGCTCCGCCGCGAGTCGCGTGAACTCCTCGTGATAGATGAGATCGCGCTTGCTCCGAACGCCAAACCAGAATGAGATCTTGCGGTCGGTCCCGAGGCGCTTCAGTTGATCGAAAATGTGGGAGCGAAGCGGCGCCATACCTGCGCCACCCCCAATGAAGACCATTTCGTTATCGGTATCCTTTGCATAGAACTCGCCGTAAGGACCCGCGATGGTGACGGGGTCGCCAGGCTTCAGGCTGAATAGGAACGAAGAGACGACACCCGGTGGAACGTTTTCGTCAGAGCCTGGGGGAGGAAGCGCGATGCTGACGTTGAGGAGAATGACGCCCTTCTCGTCCGGGTAGTTTGCCATCGAATAGGCCCGGATCGTGGGCACCTTGGTCCCTGCTCGGAATCTCCAAAAATTGTTGCGCTCCCATTCGTCCCGGAACTCCGGCCCGATGTCGAAGTCGGAGAACTTTGCTTCGTAGGGAGGGCACTCGACCTGAATGTAGCCGCCAGCGCGGAAGGGGACTTCCTCACCAGGTGGAAGCTCGAGGTCGATCTCCTTGATGAACGTGCTGAGATTGCGATTCGAGCGCAGCTTGCACTCCCACTTGCGAACGCCAAAGACCTCGTCCGGTATGCGCACGCGAACATCCTCGCGAACGGTGACCTGACAGCCGAGGCGAACGTGGTCCGCGGCTTCCTTCCGCCCGATCAGCGCGGACTCCGTGGGGAGCATAGGGCCACCACCGGCCAGCACCTTCACGCGACACTGGCCGCACGTGCCTTTCCCGCCGCAGCCGCCAGGCAAATAGAGGCCGACGCTCGAGAGTGCCGTCAACAACTTCGCTCCCGCGGGCACCTGGAAATCCCGGTCGTCGTTGACGATCATTTCGACCGCACCCGTTTCGACGAGCTTCGAGCGCGCGAGGAGGATCACCGCCGACAGCAGGACGACGATTCCCGTGAACACCGCAACCGCCAGGACGATTTGGACCATGACCCGTGCCGCCTCCTACAGCTGAATCCCCGCGAAGGCCATGAAGCCGAGAGACATCAGACCGACGATGATGAAAGTAATGCCGAGACCTTGAAGACCAGCGGGGACATCGCTGTACTTCAGCTTTTCACGAATGCCGGCGAGGCCGACCAAGGCCAATGCCCACCCGAAACCGCTTCCGATGCCGTAGACAATGCTCTCCGGCATCGTGTAGTCGCGCTGGACGGAGAACAGAGTGCCACCGAGGATGGCGCAATTGACAGTGATCAGCGGCAAGTAGATGCCGAGCGCGTGGAACAGAGGCGGGAAATACCTGTCGAGGACCATCTCCAGGATCTGCACCATGGCCGCGATGACGCCGATGTAGGTGACCAGGCCTAGGAAGCTGAGGTCGACGTCCGGGAGCCCGGCCCAGGCGAGCGCGCCTTCTTCGAGGACGTAGTGGTAGAGGAAGGTGTTGGTCGGGACGGTGATCAACTGAACGACGATCACGGCGGTACCGAGACCGAACGCCGTCTGAATACGCTTGGAAACCGCGAGGAAGGTGCACATCCCCAGGAAGAACGAGAGAGCGAGGTTCTCGACGAAGACCGCCTTGATGAAGAGCTCGACGTAGTTGCCCATCACAGGGCCTCCGTTCGATGAACTTCGCTGATGCGGAACTCCGGCTTCTCGACCTGTTCCGGCTTCCACGTTCGCGCGGCCCAGATGATCAGGCCGATGACGAAGAACGCGCTTGGCGGCAGGAGCATCATGCCGTTTGGGTTGTACCAACCGCCATCGGCGACGTTGGGTAGGATGGTGTAGCCGAGGAGCGTGCCTGCACCGAGGAGCTCGCGCGTGCTGGCGACGAGAATCAAAATCACGCTGTAGCCGAGACCGTTGCCAATGCCATCGAGGAAGCTCAACCCGACCGGGTTCTTCGAGGCGAAGCTCTCAGTCCGGCCGAGCACGATGCAGTTCGTGATGATCAAGCCGACGAACACGGAAAGCTCGCGACTCGTCTCGAACGCAAAGGCCTTGAGCGATTCGTCGACGACGATCACCAGGGACGCGATGATCGTCATCTGCACGATGATTCGAATGCTAGTGGGGAGTATGTGCCGGATCGCGCTGACGGCGGTATTCGCTAGCGTCGCTACCACGGTGAGCGCGAGGCACATGTAGAGGGAAGGCAGAAGCGACGTGGTGACCGCCAGTGCCGAGCAGATCCCGAGGACGTGCAGCGTGACCGGGTTGTCATCGACAATCGGGGCGATGAGAGCGCGTTTGGCTGCCGAGCTCATGTGCCTTCTCCTCCTTGGATGTTTCGCAGGTAGGGGCCGTAGCCGTGATCGCTCAGCCAATACTGCATCATCTTCGTGACCCCATTTCCGGTCAGCGTCGCCCCAGAAACCCCATCGACGTGATAGTCGGCCAGTGGGTCGTCCGCGGAGACACGGCCCTTGACGACCTGGAGTTTCAGGTTCCCCGACTCGTCGAACGCGCGCTTGCCTCGCCACAGTCTGCGCCACGCCGGCTTGGCGATGAAGTCTCCGAGGCCCGGAGTCTCGCCGTGCGAGTAGAAGGTGATGTCGGCGACCGTGTTGCCGTCAGCCTCGAGCGCGAGAAATCCAACCATGGTCGACCAGAGCCCGTAACCAGACACCGGCAGGATGATCTTGCTCACCTCACCGTCTCGGCGAACCAGATACACGAGGGCATGCTTGGCGCGGCGACCGATCCGAGCCACGTCGATTTCAGCGGGCACCTCGACGCTCTGCTCGAGGTCCTTGGCGGTTCCGCCGGGTCGAAGGTCTCTGGGTCGATGTCGTCCGCGTATGCCCCGGTTTCCAGATCCACCACGCGGGGCTCGATGCCTTCAAACAGCTCGTCGACGTCGCGGGCGGAGTCCAGGAGCCCGGCCACCTCGAGGATGTTGCGGCGCATGTCGAGGATCGCGTTGGCGACTTGCCGCGGCTTCAGCACGACGGCTGCAGATGCCACCAGCGACGAGCACACGAGGCTGACGACGAACGCGACGAGCAAGGTGCCGACGACCGTGTCGACCTTGCGACCCGACTTTTTCACAGGCTCAGACACTTCGCCTCAACCTCCTCGAGATATTGGCCCGAATGACGAAGTGGTCGATGGTGGGCGCAAAGATGTTGGCGAAGAGAATCGCGAGCATGATGCCTTCAGGAAATGCGATGTTGACCACGCGGATCACGACCGTGATCAGGCCGACGAGGAACCCGAAGATCCATCTTCCCGGATTCGTGACGCAGGCCGTAACCGGGTCGGTAGCCATGAAGATCATCCCAAACGCAAAGCCGCCGAGCACCAGGTGCCAGTACCACGGCATCGCAAACATCGGATTGGTGTCGGAGCCGACCGCATTGAAGAGCATTGCAGTCGCCACCATGCCCAGCATGACTCCGCCGATGATTCGCCAGGAGGCCACGCCGGTGTACACGATGAGCACGCCGCCGACGAGGCAAGCAAGAGTCGACGTTTCGCCTATCGATCCTTGAACCGCACCCAGAAATGCGTCCATCCAAGTCACGCCCTGTTCGAGGATTCCGGGCACGCCGCTCTCGGCACCAATGGCGAGCGGTGTCGCGCCCGTGACGACGTCGACAGGGGGCGTCCACACCGACTCGCCGGACATCTCGACCGGGTACGCGAAGTACAAGAAGGCCCGGCCGGCCAAGGCCGGATTCATGAAGTTCTTGCCCGTGCCTCCGAAGACCTCTTTCGCCAACACCACGCCGAACGAAATGCCGAGCGCGACCTGCCAAAGGGGAGTCGTCGCCGGTAGCGTCAGTGCATAGAGGATCGAGGTGACGAAGAAGCCCTCGTTGATCTCGTGGTTGCGAATCCCGGCAAACAAGATCTCCCAAAGGCCACCCGCCAACAAGGTCACCGCGTAGATAGGCAGGAAGTAGAGCATGCCATAGAACGTGGAGGCGCCGACGTGGCTCGGATCGTGCCCGATTCCGAGGGCGGCCATCAGCGTCCCCCGCCAATCGGTCGGCTCAGATAGGCCTAGCTGCTCGATCATGAAATTCGCGTGGTATCCCGTACTCCACATCGCCACCAAAGCGCATGGCAGCACGCCGATCACGACCAGACCCATCACTCGCTTGAGGTCGATCGCGTCGCGCACATGCGGTGCATGGCGTGACACGTCCGGGGGAGAATAGAAGAGGGTATCGAGCATCTCGTAGAGCGCCTGATAGCTCTCGAAGCGGCCTCCCTTCGCGAAGTTGGGTTCGATCTTATCGAGGAACTTTCGAAGTGGACGCATCAGCCGTCCTTCTCGATCAGGTCGAGGGTGTCTCTCAGGAACGCGCCGTACTCGTACTTGCTGCAACACACGAACGAACAGAGCGCGAGGTCTTCCTCGTCGAGCTCGAGGCAGCCGAGCGCGCGCGCCGTTTCGGTGTCGCGAACGATGAGGGCCTTGAGCAGGGGCGCGGGCAAGATGTCGAGTGGCATCACCTTCTCGAAGTTGCCGATGGGGATCATCGCGCGAGGACTGCCGTTTTGCGATGTGGTGAGCGGAAAGCGGTGGCTTCGGGGGCGCAAGACGGAAGCAAATGCGCGGATCGCGGAGTACTTGTCGATACCCGGCGCAAGCCAGTTCAGGAAGCGACGCGTTTGGTCTTCCCTCAAGACGCTGATCTGGAGGTCGTACGGACCCAGATACCGAGCGCGCCCCGCCGCCCGGCGCCCATCCAGAATCGAGCCGGATATCACTCTGCATTCCGCTGGTTCGACTTCGTTCTCCAAGAGGTCTTCGGTGCTTGCTCCCATGCGGGTGCGCACGAGCCGCGGCCTACGAACCAACGGGCCGCCAAGGGCGACGATTCGTTCGGTCAGCAGCCGGCCGGTCGTGAACAGCGAGCCGATGGCGATGACGTCCTGGTAGCTCAGGTGCCAGACCGACTTGTTCTCCCCCGCCGGATCGAGAAAATGGATGTGAGTCCCGGGAAGGCCGGCGGGATGTGGACCCTCGAAGGTAGCTCGGGTCACCGACTCGAGCTTGGGCAGGTCGAGCTCAGGCCCTGGCGCCTGGCACACGTAGACCTGTCCATCGGTTAGGCGGCTGACGACGGCCACGCCGTCAGAGAATTCCTGGGTGCGTTCGCCAATGACCACGCGCGGGTCTGCGGCGAGCGGGCGGGTATCGATGGCGGTGATGAAAATCGAGTGCGGGGACGCGTCGCTGCTCGGGATCTTGCCGAACGGACGGGTTCGAAACGAGGTCCAGAGGCCGGAAGCGAGCAAGGCCTCCCGCACGAGGTGTCGATCGAGCGTCGTCAGGGTGGCGCGATCATACGAGGCGAATGTCTCCTCTTCATCGCCCTCGAGCCGGATGACCACCGATTGCAGGGACCTCCGCTCGCCGCGATGAATCGCGACGACCTCCCCGCATCCCGGTGACGTGAACAGCACGTCTGGGTTGCCCTTGTCGGTGAGTAGCGCCTGCCCGAGGCGAACGCGGTCACCGACTTCAACTATGAGTTGCGGCCGCAGCCCCCAGTAGTCCCTCGGGACCAACGCCACCCAGCCGACCGCATTGCCGTCGCCTATGCGCTGCTCCGGCGCGCCGGCGACGGGAATATTGAGCCCTTTTCGAGTCCTGATCCGCATCCGGGGTGGCAAAGTCTACCCCGTTTTCGAGCTGGACGGGTCGAACAAACGTGGTACGGATCGGTCATGCGTTGGGTGGCATTCATTTGCATCTTGGCCGCACTGGGGAGCTGTAAGGAAGAGATCTATTTCATTCCCGGTACCGGGACCTTGCCAGACTGCAACGATGCTCCAGCGACCGACCTGGACGGCACCCACTGGTACGACAACGGAACCGTCACTATCACGTCCACAGGCTGTGAAGGGACGGAAGCGGGCGACGAGCACCAGTCCTGCGCCCTCGACTGGATCTTCACACAAAGCGGAAACGACGTGACCATTGTCGTCGATGAAGAGTATCGGTTGGAGGGTCGGATTTGCGGCGACCAGCTCTCCCTTCGCGGAGGTTGGTGGTTGCCGGTCGTAGACGAGGACGTGGGCGGCTGCACCTACGAAGACGATTCGGCCGAAGAAGTCGGCATCATGTCCGACGGCAATGTCCTGACCGTGGCCGAAGACCCGATGTCCGGGATATTGCGGATGACCGGAACGTTGTCGGTCCAAGGCAACTGTAGCGCCGACTACGAGGTCGTCTTCGACCACAATTGAACTAGTGTGGGATCCAGAAACCTAGTGTGCGAGAGATTTTTTCTTGTGGTCGAGCGCGCCCGCAGGAGCGTAGTGAGAGGCACGTCCGGACCGCCTTCGGCGGGCAGTTGGTGCCGACCCACCGTCCCCACGCTATCGCCTACCTCGCAGCGGAGCGACGAGGACGTAAGCCGACCACAAGGAAAAAGATCCGCACACTAGCAGGGGGATTCCTCGTAGAGATGGCCCAGCACGTCTTCGCGGGAGAGGATACCGACGATCCTGGGGCCGTCGAGCACAGGCAGGCGGCCGACGTTGTGGGTTGTCATTTGATCGAGCGCTTCAGCGAGTGGCACGTCGGGCCCCACGGTTTGGACACGGTGCGCCATGCAGCTCTTGACCGCGAGCGCGCCTCGCCCCTCGCGTTGCGCTCGTTCGACGTCTCGGCGTGAGATCACGCCGACCAGCTTGCCGTTTTCGACGACCGGAGCGCCGGTGTGGCCCCACTCGCGGAGTGTGTGCGCCAGTTCGGACAACGGCATGTCGGGCGTGACGGTTCGGACCGGACTCGACATGAGGTCGCGGACGATCTGCGGGTGACGACACGAGCGCTCCACCCCTTCGTGCAAACGGCTGACGACCTCATCGAGCGACGCATCGTGAACGGTGGCCGACCCTGCACCCGCGTGCCCGCCGCCGCCGAGCTCTTGAAGGATGGCACCTACAGGAACCGCGTTTGCCTGCGCCCGTCCAATGACGTGTGTCTTGCCGTTCGACAGACGATACGCACAGAACAGCGCATCGTGCGGTAAGATGCGAAACGCCTCCGTCGATACGCGGGCGAGGCTCGCCGGCACCTCATCGGTCTGCAAGGCGGCGACGCCAATCGACGGGCCAAACCGTGGGGCATGGCGCACCGCGTCGAGCAAGCGCACGAGCAGCTCCCGCTCCAAGGCGTCCAGCGGCGGCCGCAAGAATCGCTGGAGAAGGCCTGGTTGCGCGCCATGCCCCAGCAGCCAGGCGAGCGCCATCGCGTCCCTCGAGCTCGAACGGGCATATACGAGCGACCCCGTATCCTCATGAATGCCGAGCGAAAATAACGTGGCTTCGTCGGGACTGACCTCGGAGCCGCGCGCTCGAAGCTCCTCCACCAGGAGCGTCGTCACGGACCCCACCGGTTGCACGTACTCTTCGTCGGCGTGCAGATCGTCGGGCGCAGATGGATGGTGATCCCAAACTAGAACGCGCACGCTTCGCGGGTTCGCTGCCGCGCGATCGAGCACCTCTGAAACGTGTGCCAAGCGGCCGCGCCGTCGAACGTCGGTCACCATCAACAGGTCGACCTGCGAGAGGTCGAGGTCTTGACAACGTTGCGTACGAAACCGATCGCTATGAAGCGTGAGATACTGATGCACGTTTGGCGCGAAGCCCCCGCTCAGTCCGATCACCGAACCCGGGAATAGCTTCTGCAGAGCCACACACGATGCCAGGGCGTCGAAGTCGGTGGTCTCGTGCGATGTGATCAGCTTCACGCGCCCGGTTCCAACGTCTCCTGAAGCACGCGCAGTAGATCGACGTAGCTGACGATGCCGAGCAGGTCACCGGTGTCGAGGTCCGCCACCGGAACCGCCCCCACCCGATGCAAGAGCATTGCCTCGATGACGTCCCGGACGTTGGTTTCGGGATCGACTTTGACCGGGCTGGTGTTCATGAAGTTGCCAACAGTCGCCGATCGCGCGCTCTCGAGCGCGTCGATTACGTCGTCCTCAGCAGCCCCCGTGAACTCATTGAAGTCTCGGTCGCTGATGATGCCGACGAGCTCACGGCCGCGGACCACCGGAAGGTGCCGGACATCGAGCTCATACAACAGCCCCAGCGCTTCGGCGACAGACATGAGCTCGGTCGAGGTCACGGGGTTTTCGGTCATGATGTCTTTTGCAAGCACAAGCTTCTCCTCTCCCAGTCGTCCGCTACCGGGCTAGAACATAGGGAACGGCAGAGTAGGTTCCACCGCCTTGAAATCCTGAATGATCTTTAGCGTGGTGACCACCGCTATTAGCGAACAAAGATTCGCCGCGACGAGGCTCCACCCTATTAGACGCAACCGGCGGGCGGTCGGCTGAAGGGCAGCCAGCACGAGGACCACGACCGCCACCGGCACCGCCGCAGCAAGCACCCAAAGACCCACCCGGGACCCGTAAGGCGCTGCCACCCCGACGGCGATGACCGCCAGAGACACCAAAACCAGCAACGCGCGCTTGAAGCGCACACGCGCGAGCTCTTCGTCGGTCTTGGCTTTGGTTCGCGCGACCGTCAGCCGCACTACCGCCGTCCCCAAAAGGGAGGTCACCAGCCAAATCAGCGCCACCGCGAGCGTGGAGGTCAGGCCCAAGCCCGCGGAAAGACCAAGGGGAATGGCGATCGAAGAGAGCGTTGCCGCTGCAAGCCCTTCGCCCACCATGCTCCGTTCGAGCCCCTGAATCGCCAGCATCACCAGCGCCGCACCGAGCACGAGCGGCACCACGACCGCGTACTGAACGACCGTGGGTGCGAGTACGAGCCCGGCAACCCCGGCGCCGAGCGCGACCAGGCCGAATATCAGGAGCGCGCGTTTGGCACGGTCGCTCTCCTCGCGCTTCGTGCGCGTGCCCCGCTGTCCGAACAACACGAGAAGTGGTTCATTCGCCAGGAAAGCGGCGATGGCGCCAATGGCCAGGAGCCAGGTCGAGGTCGTTGGCGAGCCACCGAGAAATACGGTGACGATTGGGAACAGAAGCTCCGCGTAGGCGCCGTGCTCGCGGGGTACCATTTTGCGTTGTGCGGTGCCCATTGGTTCTTGGGAATAGCACCCACTGGGACGCGATC
>JBGUEF010000073.1:0-11680 GCA_041821485.1 Deltaproteobacteria bacterium | reverse complement strand
GTGGCTGGCATCGCCCTTCAGCTGCCCGAGCTCGACCCGCGCGAGATGCGCAAGGCGATGGACGAGCTCCGGGAAGGGTTGGAGCTGCCCGAGTTCCAAGACATCAAGCTGCACGTTGGCGGCCTGCCCTATCTCCGCAGCGTCATCGTCAGCAAGATGCGCGAGGACAACCTGCGGCTGATCCCGCTGACCCTGCTGGTCTGCTTGGCCCTTCTGATGTTGTCGTTCCGCTGGGTGCCAGGCGTCCTGCTTCCGTTTGGCGCGGTCGCCATCACGGCTGTAGTGACGGTCGGCGGCATGGCGCTCGTCGGCGAGCCGATGAACATCCTCAACAACGTCATCGTGCCCTTGCTGATCATCATCGGCATCAGCGATGCCACGCATTTAATTCAAAGGTATCGTGACGAGGTTTCCGCCGATGATGACCCCGACCGCAAGGCCGCGGGGCGTCGCACTGTGCGTGCGATCGCCGTGGCCTGCATGCTCACCTCGGCAACCACGGCAGTCGGCCTGGGGTCTCTGGTCGTCTCCAAGACTGTGATGTTGCGGCACTTCGGAGTCACCTCCGGCCTCGGCGTGATGATCTCCTACGTCGTGATCATCACCTTTGTCCCTGCGATTCTGACCTGGGTCACACCACCCAAGCGCGAAGGGATCCGCCGAGAGCGCACCAGCATGTTTACCAACGTCACCAGCAGCCTGGTGGCGAGTCTCCTTCGCTGGCGCTGGGCCGTGCTCGGCACAACCGCGCTATTCACCGTCGGCGCGGGCTACATCGCAAGCCAGATCACGGTCGACCACGCCCTTCTCGACCAGTTCGACGAATCCGACCCGGTCTACACGACGACGCTCTTGATCGAAGAGAAGCTCGCCGGCGTGCGGCCACTCGAACTCGTACTGGTTAGCGACGAAGAAGAACGCTTCATGGATCCCGAAATGATCCAGGCCATCCAGGAGATCCGGAACTGGGCGGCCCTTCGCCCCGAGATCATCCGCACGCTGAGCTACGGTGACATGCTGCGCGAGTCGTACGCCCTCCTCGCCGACGACCCCAACGTCAGGTCTGAGAATTTCAAGAGCGCCAAGCAGGTGAAAGGGCTCGTCACGATGATGAGCCAGCGCAAACCCAGCCCGCTCACCGACTGGCTCACCGAGGATGGTACGAAAGCGCGCGTTCAGTTCAAGCTGCGCGACGTCGGCGCCCAAGCGACGATGCGCTTCCTCGACCTCCTGGAGGAGGTCATCGAAACCGAGCTCGCAGGTGACGAGTCGGTCAGGTTCTCATTCACCGGCGAGGCCTACACCGGCTCGCGCGGACAGGCGGCCGTCGTGAACGACCTGCTTGGAAGCTTGCTGGTTGCTGTCGTGGTCATTTTCCTACTGCTGGCCTTCTTCTTCCGCAGCGTTCGCCTCGGGCTGTTGAGCATCCCCCCGAACCTGATCCCCTTGGTCGCGACGATGGCCTACATGGTCTTGCGTGAGATCCCGCTGAACGTCTCGACGGTTATCATCTTTTCGATCAGCCTCGGCCTCGCCGTCAACGGCACCATTCACGTGCTCGCGCGTTTCCGCGAGGAGATGCAGACCGGGATCGGGCGTGAGGCCGCGCTGGTCCGTGCCGCGCGCGGCACCGGGCGAGCGATCGTGATCTCGTGCGTGACTCTGATGGCCGGGTTCAGTGTGCTCGGGTTCAGCTCGTTCGTCCCGGTTCGGAACTTCGGCGAGCTCATCGCCGTCACGATCGGCGGCTGCCTCGTCGCGACCTTGATCGTACTCCCGCCCCTGCTTCGGGTCGGCGGCGGGGACGGTGGGGTTCGCGACTCGGCCGACTAACGCCCGATCCGCTCGATTAGCGCAGAGGCGAACTCTTCCGTTCCAAGCTCTCCGCCCAGGTCCCTCGTCTTCTGGCCATCGGATAACGCTCGATTGTAGCCTCCACGAATGCGGCTGGCCGCAGCGCGGCAGTTCTCGTCCGCTCGCGTATCGGCGATGTGATTCAGCATCATCACCCCGGACATGATGAGGGCCAGCGGGTTCGCCACGCCCTTCCCCGCAATGTCGGGCGCCGAGCCATGCACGGCCTCGAACACGGCGTAGTCGTTGCCGATGTTCGCGCCGGGAATGACGCCGAGGCCGCCGACGAAACCCGCGCAAAGATCGCTGAGCACGTCGCCATAAAGATTCTCGAGTAGCAGCACGTCGAACTGCGTCGGATCCTGCACGAGCTTCATGCAGCCGGCATCGATGATGACCTCTTCGTACTCGATGTCCGTGAAGCCCTCGGCGTCTCGGAGCGCGCGTGCGCATCGGATGAACATCCCGTCCGTCATCTTCATGATGTTGGCTTTGTGCATGACGGTGACCTTCTTGCGGCCACGGTCCCGGGCGTATTGAAAGGCCGCCCGGGCGATTCGCGTGGAGGCCACCTCGGTCGCAACCTTGAGGCTCGTCACGACGCCCTTGGTCACCTCGTTCTCGATGCCGCTGTAGAGGCCCTCGGTGTTCTCCCGAATCACCACTAGGTCGACGTCTTCGTACCGCGTGCGAATACCGGGCAAGGTGCGAACTGGACGAACTGCGGCGTAGAGCTCGAGCCGCTTGCGGAGCTGCACGTTGACCGAGGCGAAGCCCTCGCCCACCGGTGTCGTGCAGGGCCCCTTGAGGGCGAGGCCTCGCTCACGAACCGCGTCGAGGGTCTGCTCGGGAAGCACCTCGCCCAGCGTTTCGAGCGCGGCGATACCCGCATTGTGCTCCACCCATTCGACTGGCGCCTGGGCCGCCTCGAGGACACGAACCGTGGCAGCAGCGACTTCCGGGCCAATGCCGTCACCCGGGATGAGAACAATCTGATGCGTTGTCATTTCGTACTCCGGGCCCAAGAGTAGCCCTTGCCAACCGATGGCCAATGCGCTTGAAGGAGAAACATGCCCGAAAATGACTCGGTGGTGCGAGCGATGACCAATGATGGAGCCTTTCGCGTGATCGCTGCAAGGACAACCGACACCGTCCGGGGTGTGGTCGCCGCCCAGAATCTCTCTGGGGCGCTCGCTCACGACATGGCGGATCTGCTCAGCATTGCCGTGCTCTATCGTGAAACCATGGCGCCGTCGCTGCGCGTGCAATGCATCGTGCGCTTCGAAGAGGAGGCCGGACAGCTCGTTGCCGACTCTCACCCGGACGGCTGGACCCGCGGCCTGCTGCAGGCTGGCACAGGTGATGCACCGCCGGACATCCGGAAGACCCGCGCAACCCTTCAAATGATGCGGACGCTCCCGAACTCCGATCTTCACCGTGGCGTCGTCGAGGTGCCCGAGAGCGGGAATCTTTCGGAGGGCTTCATGCGTTACATGCAGTTATCGGAGCAAATCGTGTCGATGATCTCGCTTGGTTCGGCGGTCGAGGGCGAAAACCCCACGGCTGGCGGTTTCGTCGTGCAGCTCCTGCCCGAAGCCGCCGATGCCGAGGCCGCCATGGAAACGATGACTCGGCGCCTCGAGGATTTCGTCGAGATTCGCGAGCGCCTGCAGAAGTCCGACGGATCGCCGTCTCAGCTGATCGAGCAAATCTTCGAAGGCATGCCGTTCACCTGGTTAGACAGCAACGACATCCGCTTTGGCTGTCAGTGCAGCGAGGTCCGAGTGATGACGACGCTCAGCGTCCTCAATCGTTCGGACATCCAAGAGCTCGTCGACGAAGGCGAGCCGCTGAGCATCGGCTGCGACTATTGCGGCGCCGCGTACACCGTAGAAATCGCCCAACTCCAGGGTCTTTTGAGCTCGAGCTGATCGGTCCGGCTTTCTTGCCGGGATCGGCGCCTCCGGCGCATCCTTCCGCCGATGTCCGCCAAGCCCGATAAAACCTCCGGCGGAGAGATCGTCCGCCGCGCGGGCGTGGTGGCTACGGGCACTCTCTCCTCTCGAATTCTGGGCGCGGTCCGGGACGCAGTGGTTGCCGCGGTGTTCGCCTTGGGCGCCACCGATGCCTTCTGGCTCGCGTTCACGATCCCCAATGCCCTGCGCGTGTTGCTCGGCGAGGGCGCGGTCTCGGCAGCGTTCGTCCCGGTGTTCACTGAGGTGCGCGAACGCGAAGGCATGGCGCGCGCCAAGGAGTTTTACCGAAACCTGATCGGCGCGATGGCCGTCGTCCTGCTCGTGGTCACCTTGATTGGCATCGTGGGCGCCCCCTGGATCGTCAAAGGCTACGCCTGGGGCTTTCAGCGGGACGAAGCCTTGTTTGCAACCACGGTCGCCCTCACTCGACTGCTCTTTCCGTACATCTTCTTGATGGGGATCTCCGCTCTGATGATGGGCGCGCTCTACGCGAGCAAGCGATTCGCAGCGCCGTCATTCGCCCCCGCGCTCCTCAACATCTCGCTCATCGCCGCTGCGCTACTCCTCGCACCGCTGTTCCTCGAGTTTGGATGGCCCGCGATCTTTGCTCTCGCGGTCGGCGCCCTCCTCGGCGGAGCGCTCCAGATCGTCGCACAGCTCCCGTCCCTCCGGAAAGAGAACCTGATCGTGCGGCCGCGAATCGGTTTCAGCGACATCTACGTGCGCAAGTGCGCGCGCCTCATGGTTCCGCTGCTGGCCGGTCTCGGGGTCTACCAGCTCAACGTGCTTCTTTCACGGCTGTTCGCGTCGTTCCTGCCGACCGGAAGCGTGAGCTACCTGTACTACGGCCAGCGCCTGGCGGAAATTCCCCAGGGGATGTTTGCACTAGCCATCGCCTCGGCCGCCCTTCCCTCGCTGAGCGATGCGGTGGCCAAGGGCGATGAAGAAGAAGCCAAGCGCCTCTTCCGCCACGCTCTTCGACTTTCGTTGTTTGTCGCGGTGCCGGCGACGGTCGCCCTGGTGGTGCTGGCGGAGCCGGCGACGACCATGTTCTTTGGACGCGGCCAGTACGACGCGGCCGCCGTCCACGAGACTACCCGCTCATTGGTGTGGCAGGCAGCCGGCATCTGGGCTGTCGCGTCGGTGCGCACGATCGTCCCCATGTTCCACGCGCACAACGACACTCGAACCCCGGTCATCGCGAGCGCGTGCAATCTCGTGGCCTTCGTCACCCTCAGTCTCGTCCTGATGGGGCCGATGCAGCACGCTGGCCTCGCCGCGGCAACGACCGCGGCTGCGATCACCCAGCTCGTCGCGCTGCTCTGGCTCCTTCGGCGGAGGTCTGGGGATCTCGGGATGGCCGAGGTTACGGCGAGCGCCTTTCGCGCCCTCGCTGCGAGCGCTGTGATGGGCGGGGTCGTCTGGCTGGGCGCCGGGCTAGGCGACTGGGACGCCGGCGGCAATGATCCGCGCAACCTGGCGGTGTTCGCAGCAACCGCTATAGCCGGTCTGCTCACGTACCTCGCTGCCGCCTCCGCCCTGGGCTCACCGGAGCTTCGCGACCTCAGGGCTGCCATCCAGCGCCGCGCACGTGCGTGAGTTGCGGAGGGCGCTACAACCCCACCATGGACGTGCTCGACGCAGAATTCGTTGCAGGCGCAACCGCGCTCGGACAGTTGCCGGCGCCGACCTTTGCCGAGGTCGCGTTCGCAGGGCGTTCGAACGTCGGTAAGTCGAGCCTCATCAACAATCTCGTCCAGCGAAAGAAGCTCGTACGCACCAGCAGCGCGCCGGGCTGCACGCGCGCGATCAACATTTTTCGCGTGCGCCTCCGGACCGACGGAGACGAGGCTCACCTCGATTTGGTCGATTTGCCTGGCTACGGCTACGCGCAGCGGAGCAAGGCCGAGCGCAAGGCGTGGGGCCCTCTGATCGAAGGCTTCCTGAGAGAACGGCCTGGGTTGCGAGGTTCGGTCGTCATCATCGACATTCGCCGGGGCGCCCAAGATGATGACCTTCAGCTACTCGAGTTCCTCGAAAGCGTCGGCGTCACCCCGATTTTGGTCGCCACCAAGATCGACAAGCTACCCGCGAGCAAACGAAAGCCAGCACTCGCCAAGCTTCAGGGCGAGCTCCGGCACCGCCTGATCCCCTACAGCTCGGTCAGCGGCGACGGGCGAGATGCACTCTGGAAGCGAATCTTGACCGTCAGCAACATCGATCGGCCGGACGCGCCTGCAGCGCCCTGAGCTTCTACTGGTCCAGGTCGAGCTGAAGGGTCTCCCCCGGGTCGCGCAGACGCAGGTTCGACGGGTCTCCGAGCATCAGCGCAGGATCCTGCGGCGTCCCTTGCTCTGGCTCTGGCGAATTGGTCAACGCCCGAGGCCCCATCATCCGGTCCGCGAGCTGCCTGACCTCAGTGCGCTTCTCCGCCGGCACCAACTCCAAGGCTGCGTCGACGTTCTCGATGGCAGCTTCGTCATCGCCCGCGGCTTGAAAGACGCGCGCCGCCTGAAGGCGCAGCTGCCAATTGTTGGGATCGAGAACGACCGCGCGTCTCATCTTGGCCGCCGCCGTGCTCGGCTCACTTTGCGCGAGGTGATACTGCGCCCAGACCGCCCACAGCATGGCCGTGTCGGGGCTGAGCGACTCCGCTAGCTCGAGCTCCAGCCGGGCCCGTTCCGGATCCCCCAACCCCATGTAGATCGTCGCCCGCACGAGATGCGCGTGGCCATAGCGAGGCCAGGTTTCGATGACCTCGTCGACGATGCGATTGGCCTCGCTGAACTGCGCATCGGCTGCCGCCTGCTGACCGTTCGCCTCGAGGGTCCCGGCTTGCGCCAGATAGAGTTGCGCCAAGTTGAGCTTTCGAGGCCCATCGGCGCGGAGCTGGAGCGCCGCCTCAAATTCCGTCACCCCCTGAGCGATCCCGCCGGACTCGACGAGAATCGTAGCGTTCACCGCGCGCAGCGCGGGTGACACCGGGTCGAGCAAGAGCGCCGTCTCGATCATTGGAAGTGCCTTCTTCGCATCTCCCGAGCGCTTGAACATGCGAATCGCCTCGGTCCCGAGCGCCGCAGCCAGAACTTCGGTGTCGCGCAGCACGCGAACGGACAACACGTTCACTTCCCCGCGCCCGCCCCAGGCATCGACGTACACGGAGGGCTCCTCTGAGCCACTCGGGTCGTAAATCGCCGTCACGAAGTAGCCGAGCGTGCCGGACGGATCGGCAGGCGCGCGCGCCCCCTCGAACTCCCACACCTCGGCGACCATCGCGTTCACCCCGCGCTGACGAAGCAAGGCGGTCATCGCCGCGGCCAACTCGAGTGGATAGAGCTTCACGCGCTCCTCGTGGGCATCCATCATGGCCAAGGTCTGGTCGGCCGTCATGACCTCGCGGGGCAATGGCCGCTCAAGCGACCAGGACGAGGACTGGCTGTGCATCCGTTCGGCGATCTCGACGGGGCTCTCGGGCCATTCGTCGACGTGATCGGGAAGCATCATCATCGGCTCGTACAGGCCAACCTGAATCTGGCCGCGCTCGAGATAAGCCGAGAGCTCACGCGCCTCGAGCGGACGTAGCGGAGGGGTTTCTTCGAGCGCAACCGTCGTGGACACGTACAATCCGTACCCGACTCCCGCGGCGACGATCAGCACGGCAACGATGACGGCCCACCGGCGGCTTGCACCAGTCTTGGGTCCAGCCTCCTGCACCGGTTCGACACCGCCTCTACGCATACATTGGGGGCAGCGCGGCCGGTCTCCCGATTCTTCGGGGACGAACTCCTTGTCGCAGTGCGCGCAGAAATACTTCGTGGACATGGCGGGCGAGCATAGGGCTACGGCGAGGGCTCGTCGACCGGTGGGTCCGGCACGAATCCGCCGCCGTGGAGCTGTGCAATGGCAAACCCGCACTCCCTCGCGCGACCCTTGCGCCACTCGCTGTCCCACAGCTCGATCTCGCAGAGCGCGTCGCCCAAATTGAGCTCGAGGCGCGGCTTCGCCTCATTTGGGTGGGTGCGCTGTTTCGACGTCGACTGCAGCGAGCAGCAGTCGAGCTCCCGCAGGGTTCCCACGAGCCTTTCGTAGTCTGCCTTCGAGATCGTGCGCTCGATGCTCATCCTCGTGCCGTCGGCACTCCTGTGGCTCACGTTGAGCTTTCGGCTGCCGTCGAGCGCGACCTGGATGCTGTCCCGGTCCGAGCTTCGGCTGATCACACTCCAGGAGACGACGACCGTATCAGGCGCCACCTTGGGCAACTCGACCTCCTCCTTCGGCTCGTTCTTCGTGCAAGCCCAGAGCAGCACCGTCGAGCAAACCAACGCTCTCCACATCCCGCACACTAGATCACGCCCGCCAGGCAAAGTCCACCGCGTGCGCCCCGCACCCCCCGAGCCATACTCTCCAACCGATGACCGAAGAGCTCGACTGCCTCACGTGCGGCGCCTGTTGCCGAACGGGAACCGACGGCCGCATATTGATCCCGCCGGAGGATTTGGTGCGCTGGCGGAAGATGGGCCGCGACGACATCGCCGAGGCCGTGCAACCCGGACACTTTGGGTTGCTGGGGTTTGCCACGCGTGAAGACAGCTCGTGCGTGCACCTAGGCACGCCGGACAGCACCCACGCGTGCCGAATCTACGAGATCCGAGGAACAACCTGCCGAGAGTTCGAGAAAGGAAGTCCACAGTGCTTGGAATTCCGCAGAGACGCCGGGCACTGAGGGTGTTGCCAGGCAGCCCGCAGATCGAGTAACACCTTCCCATGAGCCACCGGGCCAAGCTGGTCGGGGCACTCGGCCTCGCCGCGTGCCTTTGTGCCCCAGCACCTCGCGTAGGCGCTGACGTCGCACCTGAGGAAGTCGGCCAGGTCACCCGGTTGCCCGACACCGTGAGCGACCACTGGCTCTGGGTCCCCGATCGGCTCTTTCGTCATTCGATCCTGCTCGATGGAGACTCCGGAAAGATGCTGGGGGCGGTGGACAGTGGCGCACAGATCACGCCGAAGGCGCCCCTGTGGTCACGCACACGGAACGAAATTTACAACATCGACACCATTTACTCGCGGGGCCATCGAGGAGAGCGTCACGACTACTTGGTCATCTACGACTCCCGTACGCTCGAGGTAAAGGGCGAGGTCGAGATTCCGCCGAAGGCCGCAGATACGGGAACGGGCATCGCGTTGGTGGGCCTGATCGACGGCGAGCGGTTCGCGGTCGTGCTGAATCAATCTCCGGGGGCATCCGTCTCCGTCGTCGACGTCGAAGCCAGACGAATGGTCGCCGAAATCCAAACGGCCGGCTGTGCCGCAGTGTTTCCCGCGGGTCCGGCTCGGTTCGGCATGCTGTGCGGCGACGGCACGGCGATCACCGTACATCTGAAAGAGAACGGCGAGCTCGATCGAATCGCGCGCAGTGTGCCGTTCTTCGAGGTCGTCGCTGACCCGATCACCGAGAAAGGCGTGCGCGACGGTTCGACCTGGTGGTTCGCCTCGTTCGGAGGCCAGCTCTACGAGGTGGACTTCAGCGGTGACGCTCCCGCGCCCAAAGCGCCGTGGCAACTCTTCACCAAGGACCAGCTCCACGACGAATGGCGGATCGGCGGCGCACAACATCTCGCGTACCACCCCGGGACCAAGCGCCTCTACTCGGTGGTGCACCAGGGCGGGCCGGGATCCCACAAAGATCCGGGCGCCGAAATCTGGGTCTACGATGTGCCTACGCAGAAGAGGGTCGAGGTGTTCACCGCGCCCAGCCTCATTGTCCCGTTTCTCGGTCCGCAAGCTGGATTCGACGCGGACGGTACGTTGGGGAAGGTGCTCGACTTCGTGCTGCCGAATATCGGCGTGCATAGCATCGCAGTGACCCAGGACGCTCAGCCTTTGCTCTTCGTGCGCAACGCTGACCTCGGCGCGGTGGGAGTGCTCGACGCACTGAGCGGGGAGCATCTTCGGGACATCGATGAAACCGGTTTATCCGGCGCGCTACTGGTGGTGCCATGATCGATCCCGTCGTCGAACTCTCGATTTGCTCTGGGCTTGCGCTTCTCTTCGCCGCGGCCGCCTGGCACAAGATCTCGGATCGAGCTCGATTCGTGGCGGTGCTACGCGCGTACGAACTACTTCCGTCGGGGCTGGTGGGCCCGGCGACACGACTCTTCCCCGTTCTCGAAGCGTCGATTGCCGTCGGGCTCCTCTACCCTCCGACGCGACGAGCCGCAGCGCTGGCGGCCGGGTCACTGCTCGTGCTGTACACGATGGCCATCTCCCTGAACCTCGTGCGGGGGCGGCGAGAAATCGACTGCGGGTGTTTCGCAGCGTCCTCCCGCGTGCCACTCAGCAACTGGCTCGTGGTGCGCAACATCGTCGTGATCGCCGCCGCCTGCGCACTCCTGTTGCCCATTCGAGCGCGAGCACTCATCTGGGTCGACGGCCTGACGATCGCGGCGGCACTCATCACCGCGTCTCTCCTCTGGGCAGCGGGGCAGCGTCTGTCGCACACCGGACCCGTTCTGCGCCGGTTTGGAGGCGCGCAATGATCGACGCGCTCCTCGTCTCGAACGTCGTCTTGTGGCTGCTCGTCGTCGGACTTGCGCTGACGGTCCTTGCCTTGACCCGTCAAATCGGCCTGCTCCACGAGCGGATCTCTCCGGTCGGCGCGCTTTCCCCGGAGGCGAACATCAAAGTCGGCGACCCGGCACCCGAGCTTGCGCTGCTGGACCTCCATGGGCATCCCGTGCAGATCGGCGGCGCATCGAAAGACGAGAGTCGAACCCTCTTGTTTTTCCTCTCCCCGACCTGTCCCGTCTGCGACACACTACTGCCGACGGTCGAACGCGTCGCACGTACCGAAGTGCCGCGCGTCCGGGTCGTCCTCGCTAGCGACGGCATTCCGGACGAGCACCGGGCATTCATCGCCGAAAAGCGCATCTCACACTTGCCGTACATCTTGTCGGCGCCACTCGGCATGACCTACGGGGTGGCGAAGCTCCCCTACGCCGTGCTCATCGATGAGCAGGGCATCGTCGCCGCCCAAGGTTTGGTCAACACGCGGGAGCACCTCGAAAGCTTGTTCGAAGCACAGCAGCGCGGCGTCGCATCGATTCAGGACTACCTAGGGGGGAAGGCCAGATGAGTCGCCTCGATCGTTGGTTCGAAGGAATGACCCGGCAGTCGGCGCGGCGCGTGTCACGCCGCAACTGGTTGGCGCGCTTTGGCGGCGTGCTCGTGGGTGGCGCCGCCCTGCCCTTGCTGCCCGTCGCGCGCGCGGCGGAAAAGCACACGGTCGGTGAAGACGGCGTGAAGGGCCGCGAGGGCGACCCGACTCGCTGCGAGTACTGGCGTCACTGCGCCATCGATGGCTTCCTGTGCAGTTGCTGCGGCGGCTCCCACACCGCCTGCCCGCCCGGCACCCAAATGTCACCGGTGACCTGGATCGGGACGTGCCGAAACCCAGCGGACGGCAAGGACTACATCATTTCGTACAACGATTGCTGCGGAAGAACGTTCTGCGGACGCTGCATGTGCAACCGCAACGAAGGCGAGCGTCCGCTCTACCACTGGTACCGCAACAACGACATCAACTGGTGCGGCGGCGCCAGGGCGCAGACCTACAGCTGCTCGACCGCAGTCGTCGTCAAAACAGCCCAAGAAGCGCAGCCCGAGAAATGAAGCTTGCCGTCACGGTAGCCGTGCTGCTGCTCGCGACCGTCTCGGCGCGCGCGGACTCGTACGAAGAGCACGACTACATCCTGAACTGCTCGGGCTGCCACCGAATCGACGGGTCGGGGTCGAGCGTCGTCCCTGCGCTCCAGAAGATGCCTGAAGTGAGCGGCAAGACGGGGGCCCATGAG
>JBGUEF010000072.1:0-11731 GCA_041821485.1 Deltaproteobacteria bacterium | reverse complement strand
GCGACCTCCATGTGGCCCTCGCCACCGCGAAGCTCGTTGTTGTAGAAGCTGTGTCCGACCTTGGCGATCTCGTCCATGTCGGGGAGCTTGTTCCCCTTGAGGCCGGCGACGGCGCTGAATGTCGCAAACGTGGCGCGCAGGGCGAGCTCGCCGAGCCAGACGCCCGCCATCTTGTAGCCGACGTCGGAGCCCTCGAGCCCGTAGTACGACTCATCGGTTCCACGCAAGGTCATGCGCCGCTCGGTGTCATGCCTCATCTCCCACAAGGTGTAGAGGAGCCAGTTGACCAGCGTCTGGATGTCGTTCTCTCCTCCTTCAGACTCGACGAATCGTTGGAGGTGGTAGTTGCCATCGCCCTCGGTCGTCATGGCCCAAAACTCGCCGATAATCGCGACCTTGGGCTTTGCGCGGAGCCGATCGAGCTCCACCGCTTCGAGGAATTTTCGGCCGCGCCAGAGCGCTCGGAGAACGCTGTTGTTTTGCTGGAGCGCCTCGTGCACCTCGCGCTTCACCTCGGCGATCGCGCGGTCCGTCGCACCCTCTTCGACCTCGTAGGGGCGCATGCGATAGCTGAGCACGTTGATCACATCGCCGGCGAACAAGCCACGCGCTAGCGCCATGAAGAACTGAGGGTTGAGTACGAGGCCGATCTCTTCGCCCGTCGCCTGCTTGAACCCGGACTGCTGCTGGAAGAGAACGACGCGGAAACCATCGAAGCCAGCATCGCGGAGAGCCTTGCGGTACTCGGTGACGTACATCCCGAACCTGCAGGGCCCGCAGGCGCCGGCAGTGAGAAAGACGTAGTTGTCGATGATCTCCTGCGCCGTGAGCCCTTCCTCGTCGCGCAAGCGGGAGAGCTCTTTGACGAGGTTTCCAACGGTGAAGTACGTGGGGTTGCATTGCGCCTTGTTGCCAAACTCCTTGCCGTAGCGGAGCGACGCGACATCCGCGCACTCCATCGAGCGCGTGTTGTAGCCGATGCCTTTGAGCGCGGAGGCGACGAACTCGTCATGGGCCATCGTGAGGCCGCCGTTGAGAATCGTCGTGGTCGGACGCTCTTTGGCCGAGAAGAACGGATCGATCATCGAATCGGTCCACTGCTCCCGCTTGTCTTCGAGCCCTAAACGAGCTCGCTCTTCCGCCTCGAAGGCGGCGAGCTCTTTGTCGATGTCGATTTCAAAACCATCAGCCATGTGTAGCCCCTTCACACCCGGACGACTCTGCCGTCCTTGGTCTTTCTTCCGAGACGAATCAAACTATCCGATACCGCATCCGGCAAAGCCGCGTCCTCCTCGGACCTCGCCGCTTCGACGCGATATTGGTTTACCTTCTCTGCAAGCTCGTGAATCTGGCGCTCGAGCCCAAGGTCGGCCCGGCGATTCGCGGCGAGCTGCTCTTGCTTCATGCGCAAGAGCTCCAGTCGCTTCTCATCGATGCGCCTATCGAGCTCGGCTTTGCGCGCGCCAACATCTTCGAGGTGCTCCTCGCGGAGCCTGAGCGAGTGCGCGTAGGTCTTGACGCGAATCTTGATCGAGCCGCCGGGCTTGTTGGCGTCGATGTCGTGCAACGACGAGGCCGGCACACCGCTTTTGGCCACGATGCTGTCGATGATGCCGTAGGTGGGCGAGTCGTGGCCGCACTTGAAGCTGCTCAGGTCGAGGATGGCGACGTTGGGATGCCGCGAGGCGAACTTGGCTGCCCATACCTTCTGTGCCGAGTTGGCGGAGTAGTTCTCGGGCCAGACGTCGTTGACGCTCAGCACGTCCTCGCCTTCGCCGTAGAAGCGCTGGAGCCACTCGCGGTCCTTGGGAATCGAGCGAATGCTCAAGATCGGGTAGCCGAGAACCTGGAACTCGTCTGGGATGCCGTGGTGAAGGCCCGGGTCGTTGTGGTACGGCCGCCCCAGTACGAGGATGGCGACCTTGTCGTCGTACTCGACTTGCTCGAGGATCGCCTTGCCCTTGTCTTGCACGTCTTGGTCGAAACGATCGAGCGCGGAGAGAGCCTCTTCGACGGCGAAATCGCTTTCGTCCTCGGTCATCCCGAGCACGTCTTGAAATGCCTCGAACATGTCGCGCTTGAGGAGTGTCGGCTCCGCAAAACTGAACGCCGGGGCCAAATACTCGATACCGCGCGTGCCGAAGTAATCCTGCTCCTTGGTGAACGCTGCCTTCATGACATCGGGTGTGCCGGCGACGATCGGGCAGCTGGCGTAGTCGACAGCGTCCGTTACGAACGACGGCACGTGCGTGAGAATCGGGAAGAAGATCGCGTCGAACGGTGTCTTTTCGTGCTTGTGGAAGAAGAGCTGGTGGAAGTGCGCCTGCGCGACCTTGGATGGATAGCAGGGGTCGACCGAGCCGTACTTGCCGCCTTCGGCAAACATCTCCTCGGAGCTCGGGTCGCTAAACACGATGTTCTTGGGCCGCACGCCAAGCACCTCGAAGAACGTGCGGAAGAACGGCGCAGTCGAGTACATGTTGAGGACGCGCGGAATGCCGACGCGCCACCGCGCCCGCTTCTCGGCGGCTTCCTTGGATGACCGCTCGAAGCTGCGCGTGTACTTGGTGCGCTCGATCGAGCCGAAGAACTTACGCTCGACTTTCACGTCCTCGACCTGTGAGCCGGCCTCGGGCATGGGCTGAACGCCTGCAATGCGCTTGAACGCCTTCAGGCCCTCGTAAGTCACGAGGTTCGGGAACTCTTTCAGGATCTTGCGGCGCTCTTTGACGAGCTCTTCCATGGCGTCTTTCGACTCGACCATGCCCTTTTCGCAGGAGAAACCGCTGATGTACCTGCTGGTCGACCCGTCCGGACGGAACGCATCGATGAAACTCCGCGAGCAGTTGTTCGCGCAGAAGTGACAGGTGGTGGTCTCGTCGTTCGTGGTTTGGAACTGAAGGTCGATCGCAGCATCCAAACCGATGAAGCTGGAGCTTCCGCGACGCTTCACGACGCGCAGCGTCTCCATGGCGGCACCGATCGCGCCGGCTTCCCCGCTGTGCGGGTGCACGTACACTTCGGCGTTCGGCACGCGTTCCCTGATGTAATCGACCTGCGCTTTAACGGCCGCCATGTTGTATTGCGTGCCGCCCTGAAGCACGAACTTGCGCCCGAGCGCTGCCATGCGTGGAACGCCGACGACGTACTGCCAGACGTTCTTCGGAAGAACCTGCGCGAGCCCGGCGAGGAGCTCTTCCTTGCTGAAGCCTTCTTTTTGGAAGTTCACACGGTCGGTGTCGAGGAAGACGGCGCAGCCGTAGCTGAACTTCGGCGCCAAATCCGCCTGGAAGGCGGTCTCTGCGTACTCTGTGACGGGCAGGCCGAACTGATCCGCCATTGCTTGCAGAAGCATGCCGTTGCCGGCGGAGCACTGATTCGACAACTTGAACGTCTTGATGTCGCCGTTCTCCATGAACAGGACCTTGATGTCCTGACCACCGATGTCACAGATCACGTCGACATCGCCGAAGTAGTGCGTGGCACTCATCATGTGCGCAACGGTTTCGACGATGTTCACGTCGGCGCACACGCACTCTTCGAGCACGTCTGCTGCATAGCCGGTCGCGCCGAAGCCGAGGACCTCGATCTCGGCGCCCTTGGCGCGCATCCGTGACCGAAGCTCACCAAGAAGCTCCTTGGTGTCCTGAATCGGGTTGCCCTTGGATAGGGCATACGCCTTCATCAAGACCTCGCCATCTTCGCCGAGCAGGACGGCCTTCGACGAAGTGCTTCCGCCGTCGAGCCCAATGACCGCGCGCACCGTTTCGGTGTCAGCCTCGGGCTCGATGAACATCGGGACGTGATAGGCCCCTAGGAACTGCTCGAGTTCCAACTCGTCGCGTGCCAGTGGTGGGCCGGCGCTCTCACCGAGGCGCTCTTTTCGCCCCTCGGTGATGTATCGGCGCAGACCGTCGAGGCCCGTGTAGACCCCGACGCCGGCCGGCTCGTGCATGCCGTACATCACAGCACCGTAGGCGGCGTAGAGCGCCGCGTTGTCGGGCACTGGAATCAGCTCTTCGATCGGCACGTCCTTCGGGTAGTCGTAGCCGCGCTCGTCCCAAGTCTCTGGGATGCGCTTGCGCCAACACTCTTGAAGGAACGGGAGGAACGTGTTCGGCCCGCCCAGCAGCAGCACCTTGTGCCGAAGCGTGTTGCCACGCGTGAGCACCGAGAGATTCTGCATCACGATGGCGTCGGCCAGCGAGCACATGATCTCGTCGGCCGGAATGCCGGTCTTTACGAGATTGACGATGTCCGTCTCGGCAAAGACGCCGCACTTCGCGGCGACGTGGTGAAGGTGCGCCCCGTCGAAGTGAAGATTCAGGGTCTCGTCGGCCGGCATACCGACCTTGATCATGCATTTGTCGATGGTGGCGCCGGTGCCCGACGCGCACTTGTCGTTCATCGAAGCGATGGAGGACTTGTCGCCCGTCTGCTTGTTCTCTTTGAAGACGATGATCTTCGCGTCCTGGCCGCCCAGCTCGACGACCGACCCCGCATCAGGGTGGAGCGTCTCCACCGCCAAGGTCACCGAGTTCACCTCCTGGACGAACTTTGCACCGAGGGGGCCCTCCAGCGGCTTTGCGCCCGAACCGGTGATGAACGCTCGAACGTCGTCGCAGTCGAGCTCCGCCAAGACTTCCCCGATGCGCACCATGAAATCGAGGACGCACTCCGCCTGCTTGGTGTGGTGCCGCTGGTAGTCGCTCCAGATGATGTCTTTGGTCTCGGGATCGACGACGACCGCTTTGACGGTCGTGGAGCCGACGTCCAAACCTACTATCGCTCTGTTCATAAGAACGGCTGCACCCTTCCCTCGTAAGGTAGTTGAGGTAAACATAAGCCTCGGTGAAAGTCACGCGACTTGCCTTGCAAATCGGGGACGTCGACGTCACACCTCGCACTGCGGGCGGTTGGATCGTATAGCACGCCGCGGAGGACTCGATGAGCAAGGTCTTGATCATTGGTGCGGGCGGCGTAGGTGGTGTCGTCACCCACAAATGCGCGGACGATAGCGACACGTTTTCCGAGATCGTTCTCGCCAGCCGAACGCTGTCGCGTTGCGAGAAAATCCAGACCCAAGTGCGAGAGCTTCGCGGCCGTGACATTGAAATCGCCCAAGTGGATGCCGACGACGTCGCACAGACGGTGGCCCTGATCAAACGAGTGCAACCGGCGCTCGTAATCAACGTCGCCCTCCCCTACCAGGACCTGCCCCTGATGGATGCCTGCCTGGAGGCAGGGGTCGACTACCTCGACACCGCGAATTACGAGCCACCGGACGAGGCGAAGTTCGAATACAAGTGGCAGTGGGACTACCAGGGGCGCTTCGAATCCGCTGGAATCATGGCCCTATTGGGCTCCGGCTTCGACCCCGGGGTGACGAACGTCTTCTGCGCGTACGCCCAGAAGCACCTGTTCGACGAAATCGATTACGTCGACATCCTCGACTGCAACGGTGGCGACCACGGCCATCCCTTCGCCACCAACTTCAACCCCGAGATCAACATCCGCGAGATCACCCAGCGTGGCCGATACTGGGAGAACGGCGAATGGGTGGAGATCGACCCGATGTCGCAGTCGCGCATGTTCGATTTTCCCGAAGTCGGCGAGCGCAAGGCCTACCTGCTCTATCACGAAGAGCTCGAGTCGCTGGTGAAGCACATCGACGGCCTCAAGCGTATTCGTTTTTGGATGACGTTCGGGGACGAGTACCTGACTCATCTTCGCGTGCTCCAAAACGTCGGCATGACACGCATCGATCCAGTCGAATACGAAGGTCGCGAGATCGTGCCGATTCAGTTCTTGAAGGCACTGCTCCCCGACCCGTCGACGCTCGGCGAGAACTATACGGGCAAGACCAGCATCGGTTGCCTGATCGAGGGCAGCAAAGACGGAAAGCCTCGCAAGGTGTTCATCTACAACGTGTGCGACCACGAAGAGTCCTGGAAAGAAGTCCGCGCCCAGGCGGTTTCGTACACGACCGGTGTCCCGACGATGGTCGGCGCCAAGATGATGCTGACCCGGCAGTGGCGCGGCAGCGGCGTGTTCAATGTCGAGCAGTGCGACCCCGACCCGTTCCTGGAGGAGCTCGCCGTTCGCGGGCTTCCTTGGCACGTCAAGGAGCTATAGTGCTCGCGTGCGCGCAGCTCGATCTAGCCCGAGTCGATTCGCCGGCCTATGTGATCGACCTCGGCGCGTTGGAGCGCAACTTAGAGCTGCTGGCGCATGCACAGGGTGCGGCCGGCTGCGGGATTCTGCTGGCACTCAAAGGCTTCGGAGCCTGGTCGACGTTTCCGCTGGTGGGGAAGTACTTGGATGGGGTGGCCGCAAGCGGGCCCGACGAAGCCAGACTCGGCGCGGAAGAGCTCGGCAAGCAGGTCCACACGTATTGCCCCGCCTTCGACGAGGCGTCGCTTCGCGAGACGATTCGCTACTCCGATCACGTGATCTTCAATTCGCTGTCACAGATCGATCGCTTCCGGTCGATTGTCGATGAGCATGCGTCGGACACGAGCTTTGGCCTGCGCATCAATCCGGAGCACTCCGAAGTCGAGGTGGAGCTGTACGACCCCTGCGCTCGCGGATCGCGGCTCGGCACGACCAGGGGAGCGCTCGCCAAAGCCAACCTCCGGGGGATCGATGGGCTGCACTTTCATACCCTGTGCGAGCTTGGGGCTGACGCGCTTCAACGAACGCTCACTGTCATCGAGGATCGATTCGGACCGTGGCTCGACCGTGCGACCTGGGTGAACTTCGGCGGCGGCCACCACATCACGAAACCAGGCTACGACGTCGGCCTATTGATCGACCTGATCCGTGACTTCAAACGGCGCCATCGGGTCGACGTGTTCCTCGAGCCCGGAGAGGCGATTGGGCTGAACGCGGGTGTGTTGGTGGCTTCGGTGCTGGACATCATCGAAAACGACGGGCGAATCGCGATCCTCGACACCTCTGCGACCGCCCACATGCCCGACGTCCTCGAGATGCCCTACCGTCCACAAATTCGAAATGCCGGGGAACCGGCGGAGCTCGCCCACACCTATCGGCTGGGCGGCCTGAGTTGCCTCGCGGGCGACGTGATCGGGGAGTACTCCTTCGCTGAGCCCTTGAAGATCGGTGACCGGCTGCTCTTCGAGGACATGGCCCACTACACGATGGTCAAAACCACCACGTTCAACGGGGTACGGCTGCCATCGATCGCCCTCTACGACCCGCGTGACGACTCCTACCGCGTGCAACGGCGCTTCGGCTACGCGGACTACCGGAACCGCCTCTCTTGAGGCTTGAACTTCGATCCAAAGCGGTAAGACTCGCCCCATGGATGCCCTCTCGGATTTCACCGGCTACGCCCGGGAAACCGGCTCACGCATGAGCGATCAGCCGCTGCTCTTCGAGGTGACCCGGTGGCTCGACGCGACACAGCATGAGCTGTTCAACTACGTGACCGACTTCGATCGATTGAGTGAATGGCTCTGGGGCGCGAAGAAGACCTGGGCGGACGACACGAAGGCCGAGGCTCCAGGCCAGGTCGGGTCGGTGCGTATGATCCAGGGCTCGGGCGGCAAACCCATCCGAGAGGTGGTGAAGGCGTTTGAAGCGCCGCGGATGCTTGCGTACTCGGCGAACGACGGAGCTTTTTTTGGAACGTGCACCGAGCACCTCGGCGTCTTCACTTGTGAGCCGCATCCCGATGGTGGCACGGTGGTCTGCTGGCTTGCATACGGCCGTCTTCCAAGCTCCCCGGCCAAGGCCTGGGCAGGGAAGAAGCTGTTCCAAGTCGCGCTTAGCAGAGGGATGAAGAACCTGGAGCGAAAGTTCCCGCCTCGCTGAGCGCATGGAGCTCGTCCGCAGCAATCGACCCGAGCACCTAGCAGACGCCCTGGCGTCGAAGGTCCGTGCCAAGCCGCTCAACCCGTTCGAAAAGGAAGTCGTGGTCGTTCAGAACCGCGGCACGGAGAGCTGGCTCACGTTGGCTTTGGCCGAGCGTCTCGGTTCCTGGAGCAATCCCTCGTTTCCGTTTCCTCGATCGGTGATCGAAGAAGTGCTCGAACTGTTCACCGAGCGTTCCGAAGCAGCCCCGTGCTACGCGCCGGAGCGACTGAAATGGACGATCGCCCGCTTACTTCACGAATCCGCTCCTGCCGAGCTGCACGCCTACCTCGGCCAACCTGCGGACCCGGATCGCGTGCTCCGGTTTGCAGCCAGCATCTCGGCGGTCCTCGACGACTATGTGGTGTTCAGGCCTGAGCTCCTGAAGCACTGGGCGCGCACCGACGAGGGGGATTGGCAAGCCGATCTCTGGCGGCGCGTGGCGAACGAGCTCGGTCCACACGACCTCGCATCACGGATCGACGCCGCACTACCCCTGCTCCGCTCCGGCCTACCGAAAGACAAGCTACCGTTTCAGCGCCTTCACCTGTTTGCGCTCGAAACGCTTCCACCCTTGTTTCTCCATTTCTTCAGCGAGCTGTCCCGCTCAATCCAAACCACGCTCTACGTGCTCGAGCCCTCCTCGGAGTACCTGGGCGACATCGACCTTGCGCCCAGCGGGTCGGCCGCTGCGGACGGCCATTCCTTCGTCTCGGACCTCGGCCGTTTGAGCCGTGATTTCCAACAGGTGCTCCTGTCCGAGGACGACTCCGTGCAGGCGCGCAGCGAGTTCTTCAGCGCGCCGGAGCGGAACAGTCTTCTACGCTCCTTGCAGGCGGACATGCTGGAGTTCCGAAGCCCTTCCGACGATGGAAGCCGGCGAGCGATCGAGGCCTCCGATCAGTCGATTTCGATCCATGCCTGCGCCGGCCCGATGCGCGAGGCTCAGGCACTGCACGGTCTGCTGCGTGCCGCTTTCGAAGACGACCCGACGCTGCAACCCGAGGACGTCATCGTCATGACGCCCGACCTCGAAACCTATGCGCCGGTGTTTCGTGCAGTGTTCGGTCAAGACGAGGGCCACCGCATTCCCTACGAGGTTCACGATCGTCTGACTCGAGATGACGCGGGGTTTCACGACGACTTCTTGGCCGTGCTCGAAGTTCTCGATTCGCGATTTTCGGTTTTCGACTTGGTGCGGCTCTTGGATGCCAGCGCGATGCGCGAGGACTTTCGATTCACCATGGATGAGCGGGCGCGGCTCACCGAGCTGCTAGCGGCAGCGGGCGTGCGCTGGGGCATCGACGCAGAGCACCGCGCATCGCTCGAGTTCCCCCCGGAGCCCTTACACACCTGGCGCGCCGGACTCGGGCGGCTCTATCTCGGGTTCGCGTCGTCCCCCGAGGACACCAAGGCCTTCGAAGGGCTGTTGCCGAGAGGAGCGCCATCGCTAGGAGATGCTGAGCTCCTGGCTCGTTTTTCGAGCCTCTGCGAGCTTCTCTTCGAGATCCAACCACAGGCCCGGCGCGCGCACGGCCTGAAGGCGTGGGCCGAGCTGCTCGAAGGAGTTGCCACGGCCCTGTTCGCGGAGGATGACCAGAGCAGCCAGGCCTCGCGCATGCTTCGAGGGGCAATCGTGGAGCTCTACGAGCTCGCGAAACTCAGCGGATACGAGAGCGCAATCCCCCTCAAAACGGTGCGCAGAGAGCTCGCCGGGCTGCTCTTGAAAGGAACGCCGGCCGTTGGATTCCTGCGGCGCGGTGTCACCTTCGCGGAGCTCGTTCCTTTGCGCTCGATTCCGTTTCGCGTCGTGTGCCTCGTGGGGATGAGCGAGGATGCGTTTCCGCGCAGCGACAGTCGGCCGAGCTTCGACCTTACACGCGAGGCGCGCTTGCCGGGAGACCGCAATAAGCGCGACGACGACCGTCATGCGTTCCTGCAGGCGGTCCTCTGCGCGCGGGACCGACTCATCATCACGTACGGAGCGCCGTCGGGCAGCTCGCGAACCGAAGCAAACCCGTCGCCGGTGGTCTGGGAGCTCTGCGAAACCGCAAACCGCTACTACGAGCAACCCAGTGGCAAACACGTACTCGAAGCCACGTCCCATCCGCTGCACGCGTTCGACTCGGCGTACTTCGACGGTGGCGAGCTGCCACAAAGCGCTTCCGGGCGCTATCTACAGATCGCCCAGGCGCTCTCGGAGCCGGCGGTCGAACGAGCTCGTGTGGAGCTCCGCACCGAGGATGCCGTTTCGGACCGGACGGTCTCGGTGGGCGAGCTGACGAGCTGGCTCTGGCACCCGATCACATCGTTCATCGACAAGGTGCTGCTCGCGCGCTTCGGGGGCTCCGAGCTCTACGAGCCGACGAGCGCGATCACGAAGATCGGCCCGCTCGAGGCCGCCATCGTCGGAAATGGAGCATTGCGCGCTGGCCTTCGCAGCGATGCCCTTGCCGAGTACCTCGCAGCGGCTCCCGAATTTCCCGATGGAACCTGGGGCGCGCTTCAAAGGCACGCGCTCGCGCGCGAAGTAACCGCGCTCAATGCCCGGATGGACGAGGTTCAGGGGGCATCCGAAACGCGGTCAGAGCTTCTGTCGGTCCAGCTTGGGGAGATCGTCTTGGAAAGCCGCGTCGATGGCCTCGGCCCGGACCAGCGTGTTCTCAAGCGCTTCACTAGGCCTGAAGGGAAAGCTGAGCTGGCTGCCTGGATCGAGCATCTGCTCGTGGAGGTTGCGGGGGAGCCCGGCGCCCGCCTTCCGACGCAGCTCGTTCTCCGCGGTGATGAAACCCAGGCAAGCCAGGTCTCGTTCCACGTGCCCGACGACGCGCGCAAGCTGCTCGAGGACTTGCTGGCGATGTACCGAAGCTGCCAAGAGGCGCCGCTTCCGCTGATGGGACCGGTCTCCCGAGCGTTTGCAAAACGGTTCGACCCCGAGAAACCGCTCAAGGCACTCGGGACGGCGAAGCGTGAGTTGGCTATCGAGATCCAACGATCGGAGCGGCTCGCGTATGTCTTCGGGAATGACAACCCGCTGTCCGACGAGCACTGGGCCGAGTCGTTCCAGGAAGCGGCACTCGCTGTATATGGCCCGCTGCTCGCACATCGGAGGCAGCCATGAGCGCCGAGCGCCCGGAGCTGGTTCCGCTCGATGCGCCCACGCTCGTGGAAGCAAGCGCGGGCACGGGCAAGACCTACACGATCACCACGTATTTCGTCCGCGCGATCCTCGAGCTCGGGCTGAGGCCGGAGCAGATCCTGGTGCTGACCTACACCAAAGCGGCAACTGCAGAGCTTCGCGCGCGCTCGCGCAACCGAATCGTACAGGCGATCGCGCTGCTCGACGGTCCGACCGAAGAACCCGACGCGCTCCACGAAGTCGTCGCCAAGGCCGTCGAAGACCTGGGTCGCAACGAGGTCGAATCCCGCCTTCGCAAGGCGCTCGGCAAGATGGACCAGGCCGCAATCCTCACGATTCACGGCTTCTGCCAGCGTCTACTTCAAGACCATCCGCTCCTGTTTGGAATCGATTTCGACTTTGAAGTTGCCGAGGATCAGGCGTCGATGAATTCGGAGCTCGCCACGGATTTCTGGGCAGCCAATCTCTACGATGAGCCCCCGTGGCTGCTCCGGGCGTTGAGCAAGAGCGGGGTCGGCCCGGGTCACCTCGCCAGGCTGGCCAACGTCGCCCTGATGCCTGGCATGGAAATCCTCGGCCCGGAGCCCTGCAGCGCGCCCGACGAAGCGGTGCGCCAATCGGTAGCACTGCGCCGCAAAGCAGCCGAGCTCTGGTTCGGGGACCGGAACACGATCTCCGAGATCCTGCTCGAAACGAAAGGTCTCAGTCGAACGTCGT
>JBGUEF010000071.1:0-11887 GCA_041821485.1 Deltaproteobacteria bacterium | reverse complement strand
CGTGCAGTAGCAGGCAGCACGATGAACGCGCCCGCAACGACCGCGATGGGTCTGGCTCTCTGCGTCGCCGCAATAGCGGCGCTTTGCGACTGGCGACGAGGCCAGATCCCGAACTGGCTGACGCTTCCGCCCATCGTGCTTGCTCCGCTCTCGTACGGGCTGCTTTTCGGCCTCGAGGACGCGACCCACAGTCTCGCATCCGCCTTTCTGACTGGGTTTGTTCCCTATCTTCTGTTTCGGCGCGGAGCGATCGGTGGCGGCGACGTGAAGTTGTTTGGAGCTCTCGGCGCGATCACCGGATTCGACCTCCTGCTTGGCCTCGAGATCCAGCTGGCGGCCCTGGTAGTGGCGATGGTGGTCGCATGCGGTGGACTGGCGTGGAGGGGAGTGTTGCTCAGAACGCTCGGCAACGCCGTCGTTCAGCCATTCAACCCCTTGCTTCCGGTACGGTGCCGCCAGCAACCATGTGAGGCGTTGTTCACTCCCGTCCGCATGGGTGGGGCCATCTTCGTGGCGGCAGGGGTCTTCGCCGCTCCATACCTCGTGGCGGCGTGGAGCGGGTCGTGAAGGGCCGGGCTCCATTCGTTCGCTCGCTGTTTAGAGACCAGCATGGCGTCGTCTACTTGGAGTTCCTCATTGCGTTCATTCCGGTCTGGACCTTCTTCGTCTGCGTGGTCCAGCTTGCCTTCATCACACATGCGAACCTGATGGTGAAGCACTCGGCGGACTCGGCCGCGCGTTCTGCGGCGGTCGTTCTGCCGGACGACCCCAACGAATACGGCGGAGAACCCGAGATGAGCGTTGGCCGCAACCGCGTGACCGCGTCCGACGTAGCGACAGTCCTCAGCCGTGTGGGTTCCGTCCTGCGGAATAGCCCAAGCTCCAGTTCGCTGGTGTCCGCGTTCTCCGACACCACATTGGCCAACGTCGGCAGGTCGCGCCTCAACACGATTCGCTTCGCCGCCCACATTCCGTTGATGCCTCTCGCACCCGTCAACGTTGGTCGCGACTCCCGGCCGAGCATGGCCAAGGCAATCGGAAACGAGCGAAAGCTCGTCAGCGCGCTCTACTACCAACCCTTCGCCGTCGCCGTGACCTTTCCCGGGCTCGAAGAGGGTGTGGCAACCGGGCCCGAGATCACTGTACGCGTCACCTATGCGTATCAGTGCACTGTGCCTCTGGCACGTAGGATCCTCTGCCGCGTCTTTGGCGACCTCGGCGCCAAGGACGAGCTCAGCGAGGCTTTCTTTCCCCTCGCACAAAGCTTCGTCGGCGGCCGCTTTCGAGCGCTTCAACACGAGACGACGCTCTTGATTCACGACGCGCCCTATGAGTATCGAGAGCGGGGTTCCTGATGTCTGCAAGGCATGAAGGTCTGATCCAAGAGACAGTCGGAGCCATGATGCTCCTGTCCCTCTTCATGGCCCTCTTCTTGATCGGAACCGTCTACTACGTTCTAGGCGTCGGGGACGCGGTGATCTACCGACGCATCATGCAGGACGGCGCGGATGCGGGCGCGCATGCCGCCTCCGTCATGGGCGCCAAAGGGATGAACTTGCATGCGCTGCTCAACGTGGCGATGGCCATCACTGCCGGGATTCTTCTGGTCATTCGCAGCGTTGAAGTCCTCCTCGAGATTGTCCTCGCTGTTCTCTACGGCTTGGCTGCGACCCTGATCCTCGCCCCGAAAGCGGTCCCTCTCATCGCGGTGCTCACCCCCGTCGAGAGCACCGTCGAAAGGGTAGGCGACACCGTCGAGCAGTTTGTGCGTGTTGCCCACGATGCATTGGACGCGGCTCATCATGCGGTTCAGCGCGGTTATCCCTTGTTGGCGCAGGCTCGCGCGGTCGATGCGATGGCTTTCCAGGAAGTCTATGACCCACCGGTTGCGGGCGGATTCGTCGTGCCCCTCCTCGGCCCACGTCTCCCGAAAGGCGGACGAGGCCTCCCGGTCGAGAAGGATGACATTGTGACGCTCTGCGATCGGGCTGCGGACGGTTTGGGCAACAGGCTCAACAACGTGAGTTCCAAGGTACCCAAGTGGCTTCTCAAATTTCTCGGAGGCGTCGTCAGCAAGGCACTACGGCTGGGTCAACGTAGGACCTGCGCTGACGACGTCGTCGAGTCACCTCGGCGCGTCATCGAAAGTCGTGCCGATGGGACCCTCGTATGGTTGGGACACGAGGAGTTCCAATATCGGGCGTACGATGTAGGCAGAAGCGCTCACGAGAATCACTGGCAGCATGGCGAGCAGGGCGTCCGTATCGCTCAAGGCGGGAACGATGACGGCCGCGATGCCAGTCACGATGCCCATGCAGTCGGGCGTATTGGGTTCGCGCAGGCCGAGTACTACTTCAACGGCCGCGAGCATAAGTCGGAATGGTTGTGGAAGCAGAGGTGGCGAGCGCGTCTCCGTAGATTCCGAATCTCCCGGGCATGGATTCCAAGCGGGATTCTGAGCGCGTGCTCGAGCGCAAGAGGGCGGGGATCGATCGACGGTCTCACGGGTCTCTGCGATGTCGCTCGAGATTTCTCCATCAACGCGGTCTCCGCGCATTGAGGATACGATCCTTGTCACGATTGCATCGAGACGAAAAAGGCGCCGCGTTGCTCGAGGCGCTCGTCTGCCTACCCGCCTTCATTGCTGCATTGGCGGGGGTTGTCGCGCTGAACGGAATGTACAGCGCAAAACTCGAGGCGAAGTCGCGCGCAAGGCGCCTGGCCTGGCTGCAGGCGGATTCGGGTGAGTGTCCAGCTCAGAGTTGCCGGAGCGGAGAGTGCGGACGCATCGAAGGCGAGATTCGTACTGGCGGTCTCGATGGAGCGCTCGCAGCACGAGACGGGCACTTCTCTGTGGGGTCGTTCCTCGGCAACGTCGGTCGCTATCTTCTCGGGAAGGCAACCAACGGGGTCGGCCTCGCGGAGGCCGTGACACCCGCGATGGTCGGCTCGGGTCTCACCTCGCAGCACGGCGTGACCACCCTGCTCTGCAACACCACGGCACGGCACACCGACACGGGAGCCAGCATTCTAGAGCACGCCTGCAGCACCGGTCTGCAGGCAACGGAGTACGCGAGTGAAGTCTGCAGATAGCGAAACGCTGCGTGACCGTCGCGGAGTTCGTGGCTTGGCCGCCCTTGCACCGTTCCTTCGCCTAGGGGTCTTCCTTTCTGCCGTGTGCGTGCTGGCCGTCGCCGTCCTTCTTCGTTCCGCTCGCGCAGATGCCAACGAAGCCCTCTGGGCGGTTGGTTCGCAGATCGCTGGATTCCCGGGCGCTCCCCAGGAAGAGGTCCGCCAGCTGCAGTTGAATGGTGTCCGTGTTTCGTTTCGAACACAGACTGTCGAGGCCTCGCTTGCGGCGGTCCTCGCCCAGTATGAAGGTACGTGCGGGACTGCGATCGCGACGCAGAGCGCACGCAACGACAGCGCCGGCTACGTTGCTTGCGTCGACATGGGCGACGCTCCGCAAGACCTCGGTGCGCTCGCCAAGCGGTTCCTCCGCTTCGCCGAAACGGGGGATCTGCGGGAGATCGGCGAGCCTCGATACATCCTCGCGCGTCGAGTCGCTAGCGGCGCGAAGGATAAGACGTTCCTACTCACGATGTGGGCTGAGTCCGGGTTCAATCTCTACCAGATGCTGCCGCACGATGGCGCGGACGCAGCAGGTCGCGACCTGGTCGGGATCCCGCGGCCATCGGGATCCCAGCGCATTCTCTCGGCGTGGGAGGAACGTCAACCGAGCGGCGTCTTGGTCTATCGCGTAGTCGGCACGTCTGCCAAGGAGCTCGAGTCGTTCTATCGCGCGGAGCTTCCGAGAAGAGGCTGGACCATCATCGAGCGGAACCCTTCCGAGTCAATCCAAATCGACAGCATACGTATGCTTTCGGCCGAGAAGGACAATCGACTAGTCACCGTGCTTTCTGACCCCGGTGAAGCTTCACAGACGATTCTAACCATCCTCGCCTCCGAGCCATCATGACGACAGGAATGGGTTCATGAATCGCGTCGCCATCCTCGCATCGCTTGTCGTCGCTGTGATCGGATTCGTGCTTCTCAGCATCTACGTGCGGCAGTTTCAGCGAGAAGCCAGCGGTGGAGATCCGGTCGAGCTTCTCGCAATGAGGCAAGACGTCGCGGCTGATGCCCCCCTCACAGAGCAGATGCTGGTGGTCCGGACGCTGCCGGAGAGATACCTCGAAGGCCGCCAAGTTCTGGCGTCGGACCTCCCAAGAGTTCTGGGGGTCCGCGCATCGATCGGTCTCGAGGCGAACCAGACGTTGCTGTGGACCGACCTGGCCACGACCTCGCATGATCGCAGCTCGTTCTCCAGCCGTATTCCGAAAGGGATGCGGGCGATGAGCGTTGCCGGGATGGGTCGGCGCGCGTTCGGCAATCTGATGCGGCCCGGGGATAGGGTCGACGTCTTGCTGACCAAAGCCAAAACCGGGTCAGAGGCAAGAGTCGTCACGGTCCCCCTCCTGCAGAACATTCTCGTCCTCGCCGTCGGGAGCAGTTTCGGTGCGACGGTCGAAGAGGACTCTCCCCTCCGGTCCGACACCGTAGCGCTCCTCGTCACCATCGACCAAGCGAGCTTGATTGCCCAGGCGCGGCGCGACGGAGCACTGAGTTTCGTATTGCGAAACGAGGACGACCTCGAGATCAACGAAGGTCTTGCAGAAACGGACGACTCGGATGTCCTCGAGCAGGAGAAAAGAGCGCGTCGACAGCGGCGTTTGCGGATCGAGAGGGTGGACTAGGGTGTGGTCGCAAAAGAATCTGGCGTCTGCAGTCGGCGCAATGGTCCTCGTGGTGATGGTCGAGCCGAACGCCGCCGCGGAAGTCGAGGGGGTGCGAGCGATCGTTCTGCGAGTTGGCGAGCAGAAGAGTCTGCCCGCGCGAGGCGTCAGGAGCTACTCAGAAGGCGCTCCTGGTTTCGCAGACATCCGAGTCACGCGCGACCAAAGTCGATTCGTGATCGTCGGAAAGCAGGAGGGCACAACCTCTCTCCTTCTCATCCGGGACGACGGAGGACAACTCCAGTACACGATCCGTGTCATTGCTGCGGACGCTGACAAAGGGTTCGGCAGCCGAGAGAACATCCGTTTGGATCTGTACTTCGTATCGATCCAGGACCGCTATGGTCACCAGATTGGACTCAACTGGCCTGGGAACATCGGGAGTACGCTGACTCCGTCCGAAGCGGCCATCGCAATCACCGGGGGGAGTGGGCAAGCCACTCAGAGTGCGTTTCAGATCCTGCCGCAGACGTTCTTGCCGAGCTTCGACCTCGCCCAGGCCAAGGGTTGGGCGAAGATGTATCGGCAGGCCACGTTGGTCACCGCAAACGGCACCGAGGCGGTGTTCACATCGGGCGGCGAGTTCAATGTTCAAGTGCAGAACAATCTGACCGTGAACGTCCAGGCCATCGAGTTCGGCACCAAGGTAACCGTGCTGCCAAAGTACGACTCGACGACCGGGCGCATTCAGCTCGAGATAGTGGCGGACGTCTCTGACCTCGATGCTGAAAAGGGCGTTCACGGGATCCCGGGGCGCATTACATCGCACGTGGAAACGCTGGTGAACCTCGAGCTCGGTCAGTCGGTTTCGCTAGCTGGAATTCGTGCTCGAACAGAACGGCGAAAGAAAAGGGGCATTCCGGGGCTCGCTCTCATTCCCTTCATCGGGGCCCTCTTCGGGACGCATTCTCGCGAAACGGAAGACAACGAGTCCTACATGTTGGTCGTTCCTTCGGTGGTCGAACCAATCAGTCTGAGTCAACGAGATCGCGTAGAAGAAGCGCTCCGGGTGTACGAGAGTTTTCATGGCGGCGTCGACGCCCACCAACTCTTGGACCAACCCCGCGTAGGGCGCGAACACTTACCCATGAGCGGAGCGGAGGGCTCTCAGTGACCGGCGGCTTCTCGGTTTCCGTCCTCACGCCGGACGGCTCCGAGCAGAACATCAAAGTCGAGGAGACGGCCTCCCTGACCGTGGGGCGTGACCCCTCGTGCCACATCGTCCTCCCATCGCCCGCGGTGAGTCGGGTTCACCTCCGCGTCGAGCGCAGCGCCAGTGGCGTTCGCGTCGTGGACCAGTCCTCCAATGGGACGATCTTGGGAAACGAGCCGGTGTGCGCCGCTGGACTACCTCTGCGCCCTGGCGGCGAGCTCCGCGTGGGTCCCTATGTTCTCCGAATCACCCCGCTCGTGTGCGAACCCGCCGCCGGTGACGCTTCCCCCGAGCTTCGCAGGCGAATTCACCGATCGCTTCTGGATTTCCTCGACCTCGCGTCTCTCGACGGTACCGATATGGACGCCGCGGTCCTGCGACCACGAGTGGTGCGAGCCCTCGAGCAAATCGTTTCGCGGTTCGCATCGGAGCTCCACCCCGCGACGGACAAAGCCCGCCTCATCGCAGAGATGACTGACGAAGCCCTCGGTCTCGGGCCACTACAGGACCTCCTCGAGGACGACACGATCTCTGAGATCATGGTCGTCGACCCCAACACGATCTACGTCGAGAGGCAGGGAAAGATCTGCCTCACGTCCTTGCGCTTCACGGACGACGAGTCGTGCCGTGCAGCGATAGAACGGATCGTAACCCCGCTAGGACGACGAATCGACGAAAGCACGCCGCTGGTCGACGCGCGACTCAAAGACGGCTCGCGTGTAAACGCGATCATCCCGCCGCTCGCGATCCGTGGGCCTTGCATCACCATTCGCAAGTTCACGAAGCGTCCACTTCAGATGGAACAACTAGTCGCGTTCGGAAGTCTCAGCGAGCAGATGGCGAGATTTCTCCGACGATGTGTGCGCGCCAAAAAGAACATGCTCATCTCGGGTGGCACCGGCAGCGGGAAGACCACGCTGCTGAATGTTCTGTCCACCGAGATCCCCCGCGGTGAGCGAATTGTCACCATTGAAGACGCCGCTGAACTCCGTCTCGATCAGCCACACGTCGTTTCACTCGAGTCTAAGCCCCGTAACCTCGAGGGCCACGGTGGCTACACCATTCGCGATCTGGTCAAGAACGCACTTCGGATGCGACCCGACAGGATCATCGTTGGAGAGTGTCGCGCCGGAGAGGCGATCGACATGCTGCAAGCAATGAACACCGGCCATGAAGGTTCCATGACGACGACCCACGCCAACAGTGCGGAGGAAGCGCTCAAGCGCGTCGAGACACTGTGCATGATGGCGGGGCTCGACTTGGCACCCCGGACGATCCGTGACCAGATCGCGGGAAGCGTCCACGTGATCGTTCAGCAGACACGCTTCTCAGACGGCACTCGTCGACTGACGTCCATCACAGAGGTCGCCCCGCTTGGCGACGATGGCGAACTGGTGCTGCACGACATCTTTGCGTTTCATCGAACTGGTACCAGTCCCACCGGCGATGTCCTGGGGGAGCATCGGACGACGGGGTACGTTCCGAGTTTTCTCGATGAGTTCGTTAAGCAGGGCCTCATCGGCGGCGGAGAATACTTGTGAATCTTCAGTCGTTTCCGTTGCTGCTGGTGTCCGGTGTGTTCGCCGTTGGTGGATGTGCTGCGGTCGCATATTTCGTCCTTTCGACGGAAGGCGGTCCAATCGAGCGGCTCTTCGAGAACTACGCGGCGCGTTTGGACCGCCACTCGAGCTTCCTCTTGATGCGTTGCGCGGGGGCCAGGCTTGCGCGAGCTCAACTTCTTGTTTGCCTCGCCGTCCTCGGGTTGCTCGCCGTCACTCGGAGCCCTGTCTTCGCACTGCTCGGGCTGGCCGCAGCGGTAGCCCCCCCGTTTCTACTGTGGAAGAGGCACATCGCGCGCGTTGCTCAGCTCGAACGTCAACTCGATACGTGGTTGTTGATGTTGGCGAACGCGCTGAAAGCGACCTCTTCCGTCGGAGAAGCCATCGAATCCACGGTGGCCCTCGTGCCTAGGCCGTTCAGCGAAGAGGTCGACCTTCTGGTCAAGGAGATTCGGCTTGGAACCCCGCTCAACCGAGCGATCAATACGCTCGCTCGCCGAATCAACAGCACGCCAATCTCGGGAGCACTCGCCACGATAGTCGTGGCAAGGCAAACCGGCGGCGACCTGCCCCGCACTCTGGAGCGAGCATCGGCGGCCTTGCGTGAAGCGGCTCGGCTCGAAGGTGTGCTCCGAACCAAGACAGCAGAAGGTCGCGGGCAAGTTCTGGTTCTGGCTTCGGTCCCCTTCGTTCTGTGCGTCATCATCGCTTGGCTAGACCGCTCCTGGTTCGACCCGATGTTGAACCATCAAGTCGGAAAAGCGATTCTCGCGGCCTGTTCAGTGGTCTGGACGTTTGCGACGCTGTGGGCGCATCACATCGCAAAGGTTGACCTATGATTAGTTGGCTGGACGCGTTGCTCGCGTTGACCTTCGCCATGACATTGGCGGGCGTCTCCGGGTTTGCCTACCACCTCGCCCTTATGCCGCCCGCCATCCGGCCTACCTTGGGTGTTCGTGGGTTCAACCGTGCCAAAGCCATCAGAAACGGCGGATTCTTCGCGGTGGTCGAGCCTGCGGTGCGTGCTCTCGCCGCATGGGTGAGCGTATTGCCGTTGGGACGAGTCCGAACGCCGCTGCGCCATTCGCTGGTGCACGCCGGCGACTACTTGGGTTTGTCGGAAGACGAGCTGGTCGCGATGTGTGCGCTCTCCGGCATTGGTCTCGGCGCGGCCGGGTTGCTCGTTTGCGAGTTCCTCGGACTGGCTGTCGGGTTGGCGATTTGCGCGTTCTGTCTCGGATTCATGGCGCCCTGGTTTCGAGTGCTCTCCGTCGCCCAAGCACGTGGGAGGCGCGTTAGTCGCGGCCTTCCGGCAGCGGTCGATCTTGCGGCGATGTGCATGAGCGCCGGTCTCGACTTCCCTGGGTCGCTTCGGCGGATTACGGCGAGCGCGACGGATCCCGGCGACCCGGTTATCGAAGAGTTCAGTCGCGTGCTCCAAGAACTGGATCTCGGACACACCCGAAGAAGCGCGATGGAAGGCTTTGCGACGCGCGTGCCCACCGCTCAGGTGCGCGAGCTCGTGAACAGTGTCGTGCAGGCCGAGGCTAAAGGTAGCCCGCTCGCGAGTGTACTGACCATCCAGGCACAAACCCAGCGGTTGCGACGTAGCATTGCAGCCGAGGAGAGCGCTTCGGAAGCTGCGCTCATGCTTTTGGGTCCGATGACGTTGATCTTCCTGTGCGTGATCGCCCTTCTCCTGGGCCCCGTAGTGGTTCGCTTCATGACGGGAGGCCTTGGACCTGCATGACCGGGCTTACTCGAAACCGGCGCATGGGCCTCGTCGCGCTGCTCGCCGTCCTCCTCTTCGTGGCGTTGGCCTCGTGGCTCGGCGATTCCTCAACCCCCGGCCCTCGCAATCATCCCCTCGACGACTACCCGGACCTGTTCGTCGAGCCGGTCGCGTGTCCTCACCGGCGTGACGTCCTCTCAAATGGTCGCAGGTCGGAAGAGCTCGCGCGTCTGCGCGCAGACCGATACGAGTATGATCCCCAAGATGGCATTCGAGCGGTGCACCGCTACCTCGAAGCGGAGTCCTGCTACCGGGCCGAGGGTCACGTTCGCGGCGCGCACCGCGCGCATCGCGCGATGGTCGCACTCACAAATCGGGTCAACACGGACTATGCGGCGGCGCGATTGAACCTCTTGAACGCACTCGAGCGGGAACGATGGGCGGCCGCCCTCAGCGAGATTCGTCGGTTGCTACTTCTGACCGACCACATCGGGAGACACGAGTATGTCGAATGGCTCAGGAAAAACATCGGAAGAGTCGCGGCCAAGGCGAGCGCCGAGTCGTAGGCATCTGCTCGGCAGTCTGCTCGCTGGCGGTTTCGCGATCCTCGGCGGATGCCATCATGCAACGCTCCACCAAGGGCCTGATCTCCAGGCCCAGCTGTCAACCGTTACCGCCCAAGATCTCCTCTCCTTGGCGGTGTCGCACGCGCGCTCCGGTGATCTGCTTCGGGCGGAGCAGTACCTGAGCGCGGCACGCGAAAGGGGTCACGCCGAGGCGACCGTGGTCTACTGGCTAGTCCGCGTTTGCGTTGCCGCGAGCCGCTACCAGTCTGCCCTGGTTCACGCTGCGAACTACCTTCGCGATCATCCTGAAGACTGGCCCCTTCGCCTCGTCGTCGCGACCATTCACGAGGCGCTGGGTGATCTCGCCCTCGCTCAGTCGGAGCTGGAGCGAATCGTCAAGGCCGAGCCGGCTCTGCCGTTGCCGCACTACAGGTTGGCGATGCTCTACCGAGGCGGATACGTCGACCAACAGCTAGCAAGGCGGCACCTCGAGGAGTATCTCAGGTTGACCCCCAAGGGGCCTCACGCCGCCGAGGTCAGGTCCGCTTTGAGGGAGGTTGCTGACGATTCGACTGGCCCTCGACTCGTGCCGCACACTCCTACGATCGATCTTGGCGAGACGGAGGCCCCATGAGCGTTCCTCGCCATGTATTCGACCAGACGGTGGCGGCCCTATTCGCCCCAGTCGCTCCGTTCTTGGAAGGTGACGACGTGACCGAGATCATGATCAACGGTCACGCCGAAATCTACGTCGAGAGGCGCGGGCGGCTCTATCGAACCGGCAGTGAGTTTGCCTCTGAGCATGCTCTGATGTCGGCTCTCCGAAACCTCTCTCAGTTCGTCGGTCGGGAGCTCAACCCGCGGCATCCGATCTTGGAGGCAAGGCTTCCCGACGGCTCGCGCGTGGAAGCGATCATTCCGCCGGCGGCTTCATCTGGCCCCGTCGTGTGCATCAGGCGCTTTCGGCGCAGGCAACTGACGTTGAATCGGCTCCTCGAGCTGGGGACTATCACTCGAGACACCGCGGGCTTACTTCGAACGGTCGTCACCAGGAGGGACAATGTGGTCGTCGCCGGGGGAAGTGGCTCGGGAAAGACCTCACTCTTGAACGCACTCGCTTCGCTTGCCCCCGAGGACGATCGCGTCGTGATCATAGAGGATTCCCAGGAGCTTCAACTGGGGCTGTCGCACGTCGTTCACCTCGAGGCCCAGCCGGCAGACCTTAGAGGCCGCGGTGAGGTCACCATCCGAGAGCTTCTGAGAGCGACGCTTCGCATGCGACCAGATAGAATCGTCATTGGCGAGATACGCGGCGGCGAAGCTCTCGACTTGATCCAGGCAATGACCTCCGGACACCGCGGATGCCTGTCGACTGTTCACGCTACCCTTCCGTTCGACACGCTGAGTCGATTGGAGACCATGGCGCTGATGAGCGATGTCGACATACCACTGAACGTGCTCCGTGGGCAGATCGGCTCCGCGATCGATACCATCGTCCAGGTGTCTCGGTGTGCTGACGGGTCGCGCTGCGTGACCCACGTCACTGAAGTGTTGGGGTACGATCAAGAAAGCGGCTACCGAATCAACCATCTGTTTGAGCGGTCGGCTGGGTCCGGGGGGCGCGAATGAGTGAGCCCCCGACGATGCTCATTCGAGAGCCCGATGACGAGAGGACCGTCATCGACGCCCGGTTCTCGGCACCCCGTACGGAACGACCTTTCGGGGGGCCTGGTGGAGTGCTCCCGTCGGCCGCCCGAAGTCCTAGCTTCGCCCAGCCTGCCCTGGGCACGGGTCCGATGTGGCAGCGTCTGTGCACAATGCTTTCCGGGCGACGACGCCGAATGGTCGAAACTGGCGTGGTCCTTGCCCTCGTGTTTGGCCTTGGTTGGGTCGTCCACCAGCAAAGACGTGCTGCCGATGCGTTGCGCGACGCAATCGAGGAAATGAAGACCGGTAGCGCTGCGCCCCTGGCCGACGAGCTCGAGGGGTCGGAGCGTGGAGCCCGCGCTCCGGTCACTGCTGACCCGGGTTTGGGGGCGGCAATTCGGGAGGTCGCACCGAGCGAGCGCGAGGAACTGGAG